>NZ_RAWF01000082.1:0-35245 GCF_003612075.1 Corallococcus sp. CA041A | reverse complement strand
AGCCGGAAAAAACTCCTGACCCTCCGGGGCCCCGGCCTAACGTGTGACAGCCTTGTTGACGGGATGATGGAGGAACCCGTGCGCCTTCCGGTCGCCGCCGCACTGCTCAGCCTGGTCGCCTGCTCTGAATCGACCGAAGGCACCACCCCGAAGCTCGAGGGCCTCATCAATCCGCGGCAGCGGCTCATCACCCCCGCGCGCGTCTGCAACGCCGGTGGCGGCACGGCGGGATGGCGCCTGGAGCTCATCGGCAGCCGCTTCATCCCCGTGCCTCGCGACGCGCTCACCGACACGCCGTCCGTGGAGCTGCCCCTGGTCTCGCTGAGCGGCCCGACCGACTACACGCTCCCCGCGGACCACCTCTTCTTCGCGCGCACCGAGCTCATGCGGATGGACCTGCCCACCCGCGACAGCACGCCGTCGAACACGCTCCCGCCCGGCGCCTATTCGGTCTCCGTGACGAACCCCCTCGGCGGCACCTCCGAGCTCGAGGACGCCCTGCGCGTCGTGCCGCCGCCGGAAATCACCAACCTCACCGCGCCCGACGGCTTCCGCTACAACGCCGCCAGCCCCCTCGTCATCGAAGGCAGCGGCTTCCGCTCGGACGCGCTGCCGCTCATCGTCCTTCAGCGGCAGGGCGAAGAGGATCAGCCCCTCTTCACCCTCACCATCGTCTCCGACACGCGCATCGAAACCGAAGTGCCTCCCGCGACACCGGAAGGCACCTACGCGCTCACCCTCACCAACCCCGAGGGCTGCTCCGTCACGCGTCCCCAGGCGCTCACCATCACCTATCCGAGGCTGGGCGCCCTCTCCGTGTCGCCCGCGAGCGGCCCCGCGAAGAGCGACACGGTCATCACCCTCACCAACACCGCGTCCGGCGCGTCGAAGCCCTTCACGACCGGCACCCACGACGTGTACCTCGTCGCGCCCGTGAAGACGGACCCCGGCCAGACGGTGAACATCCCGCTGTACGACGTGACCTTCGTCTCCTCGTCGCAGCTCCGGGCCACCGTGCCGAATTGCTCGGGCTTCGACTCGCGGCCCGTCACGGATCCCACGTGTCCCGGCGGCATCGTGCCCGGCACCTACGGGTTCATCGTCGCGGACCCCAGCGGTGCCTTCGGAACCCTCCCCGCGTCCTCCGGCTTCACCGTCTCCCCATGAACGCCCTCGCCCTGCTCGCGGCCGCGGCGCTGGCCGCCGCCCCCTCCTCCAAGAAGGACAACGGAGGCCCTCTCTTCATCGCGCCCAAGGTGGGCTTCATCAAGCCCGTCACGTCGCTCGGCGGCGACCTCTTCCTGGGCGGCGAGGTGGGCTACCTCACGCCCCTCCTCCAGCGGCGCCTCGCGCTGGTGCTGGAGGTGAACTACCACCGGCCCTCCACGAGCGGGACGCTGCGCGGGCCCCAGATGGACAACCTGGGCCAGCCCATCGAAGCGCCGTACACGCTCGCCGAGCGCGAGGTGGCCATCCAGCTGTCCGCCGTGTTCCGCTTCCCCCGCGCGCTCGGTCCGCTCACGCCCTACGTGGGCGCGGGCCCTGGCCTGTACCTGCACCGCGCGACGGTGGAGTCGTTCGACAGCACCACCTCGGAGAGCGGCGGCGGGCTGGGCTTCCAGGCGCTCGCGGGCGCGGAGCTGCCGCTGGGTCCGGGCGGCGCCTTCCTGGAGGCGAAGTTCCACTTCGCTCCAGTGGACTTCCTCACCACCGGCGATGTGAACGCGGGCGCGGTGCTCGCCGCCCTGGGCTACCGGCTGCGCCTGTAGTCGAGCGGTGGCTCAGGCCCGTCCCACCGGCGGGCGCAACATCCGGAGCAGGTGCTGGGCCAGCAGGTCTCGCGTGGCCTGGAGCACCGACCCCATCAGGTGGTGCAGCGCCTCCGCGGTGTCTCCGTGGGCTTCGCGCACGCGCTCGGAGCGGCCGTCGAAGATGCGCAGCCGGCCGGGCACCAGCGAGATGACCGGCAGCGACGGGTGCCGCTTGCGCAAGAGCCCCAGGAACAGCGGGTGGTCCTCGTCCGGACGGCGCAGGTCCACCACCACCAGCGCGGGCGTGTGCTCCGCGATGGAGGCGAAGGCGTCATCGGGCTCGCCCGTGGCGGACACCTCCACGTCCGGCTCCGAGTCCAGGAAGCGGCTGAGCAGCGCACGGGACGCCGCATGCGGGCTGACGACGAGGATCCGCATCAGCGGGCCAACGCCTGGAAGGATGCGGAACTCCCACCCGAGGGCGGTACAGGACAACCAATGGCAGGGCGGATCCAGGGCATGGGTGGAGCAGGTAACGCCCGAGCCCCCCTCAAAGCAATCCGCCCCGCGTCCAGATGGCACGCCGTGCCGCCAGGCAGCCAATCGTCCGCGCCCGTGGCTTCTTCCGGCCATGCGGGCCAGAGTGGCGGCGCGCCTTCCAACCCGCTACTTCCCATCCCGCGCGAGTCTCCCCCCACGTCGGTTCCCCCAGAGTCCCGAGCGTCCGCCATCGAGCCCCTGCCCTCCCCCCTCACCGAGCTGCACTACGACAGCGGCACGCTGGTGGCCCCGACGCTGCCCGACGACGAGCGTCTGCACGCGCTCTTCCAGAAGGACGCGCGCACGGGCGTCTTCCGCGCGCCCGCGCGGCACTACCGCGACGTCGTCCTGCGCCTGCGCGAATGCGGGCTGCCCTACGAGGACCGCGCGAAGCGCTTCGAGCCGGCGGAGCTGCCCCTCGCGGTGCCCATCGAGCCGTTTCCGCATCAGCGCGCGGCGCTGGACGCCTGGACGCGCGCGGGAGGCCGGGGGCTGGTGGAGCTGCCCACCGGCGCGGGCAAGACGCTGCTGGCGGTGCTGGCCATCGCGTGGGTGAAGCGTCCCACGCTGGTGGTGGTGCCCACGTTGGATTTGATGGCGCAGTGGCAGGGCGTGCTGGCGAAGCACTTCGCCACCCCGGTGGGCATGGTGGGCGGCGGCGTCAACGACCGGCAGACGCTCACTGTGACGACGTACGACTCCGCGGCGATGCAGATGGAGTTCACGGGCAACCGCTTCGGACTGCTCATCTGCGACGAGTGCCACCACCTGCCCGCGCCCAGCTACCGCTTCATCGCGGAGGGGACGCTCGCACCCTACCGGCTGGGACTCACCGCGACGCTGGAGCGCGCGGACGGCGGCGAGCGAGTGTGCGAGGAGCTCCTGGGCCCGCTGGTGCACCGCACCGGCATCGACGAACTCCAGGGCCAGTACCTGGCGCCCTACGAGGTCCGCCGCATCGAGGTGCCGCTCACGCCCGACGAGAAGGCGCGCTACGACGAGGCGCGAGGCCGCTACATCACGTTCGTGCGCAAGCTGGGCGTGCCGCTCGCGTCGCCGGAGGGTTGGGCGCGCTTCCTGGCGCAGAGTCAGCGGAGCGACGAAGGGCGCGCGGCGTACCGGGGCTACCGGGAGCAGCGCCGCATCGCGCTCACCTCCAGCGGCAAGCTGGACGCGCTCTGGAAGATATTGCTGGAGCACCGCGAGGACCGCGCCATCGTCTTCACCGACGACAACGAGACGGTCTACACGCTGGCGCGCAAGCTGCTCCTGCCCGCGCTCACGCACCACACGCCGCTGCCGGAGCGCAAGGCGCTGCTGGCCGCGTTCGCCAGCGCGGAGCTGCCGGTGCTGCTCACCTCACGGGTCCTCAACGAAGGCGTGGACGTGCCGGACGCTCGCGTGGGCGTGGTGCTCAGTGGCAGCGGCAGCGTGCGCGAACACGTCCAACGCCTGGGCCGCATCTTGCGAAAACGCCCCGGCAAGCGCGCCCTCTTGTACGAAGTGTGCTCCGCGCAGACCGCGGAGAGCGGCATCAGCGAAAGACGCCGGCAACACCGCGCCTACCAGGAGCCGGAGGGATCGCCAGATGCTGACGCGTGAGCTGCTCGCCTCGCGCGTGCGCGAAGGCATCCTGCGCCCCTCCTTCGTGAAGACCCACGACCCGTCCCTCCAGGCGCTCGCGAAGGAGCTGCTCGCGGACGCGGAGTCCTTCCGGGGCCAGAGCCGCGACGATGTAGAGGAGGCCTTCAGCCTCAAGGCCGGAGCGTTCAGCCGCCCCAAGGTCGCGCGCGGGCTGGTGAAGCTGCTCCTCGACCGGCTCATCTTCGACGAGGCCGGCGAAGGCGCCACGGAGGCGCGCTGGCGCACGCTGCTCGTGGGCACGAAGGTGCTGCGGACCCTTCCGCCGGACACCACGCTGGAGGCCTACGAAGCGCGCCTCACGGAGGCCCTGGGCGCGCCGCTGGCGGACACGCGCGAGGCGCTCTACTCGGACCTGCCCGGCAACCGGAAGCTGCTCGGTTGGGACGGCGAAGCGCTCACTCCGCAGGGACTCCTGGACCGCTACAACCTGGCGCTCGCGCAGGGGCCGCTGCTCAACGCCCGGCGCCTCACCCTGCGCGCGCGGTCTCCGGAGCTGCTGCGCGTGCGCAAGCTGTTGCGCTGGTTGAAGTTCTGCCGGCTGGTGGCGGAGGTGCGGCGCGACGGCGAGGACTGGGCCCTGGAGGTGGAGGGCCCTGGCGCCATGCTGTCCCTGCAGAAGAAGTACGGCCTGCAGCTCGCGAGCTTCCTCTCCGTGGTTCCCATCCTGGAGCGCTGGGAGCTCTCCGCGGTGCTGGAGGACGCGCGCAAGCGGTCCACGCTCCAGCTCTCCCACGAGGATCCGCTGGTGTCCCCGCTGCCCGCCGCGCTGGGGCACGTGCCGCCGGAGGTGGCCGCGCTGGCGGAAGGCTTCGAGGATGAGGCCTGGGAGCTGGACCTGACGCCCCTGCCCCGCCACACCGGCGCCGCTGGACTGTGCGTGCCGGACCTCACCTTCCGCCACCGGAAGTCGGGCCAGGAGGTCGCGCTGGAGCTGTTCCACCCGTGGCACGCGGCGCCGCTGTCACGCCGGCTGGCGGAGCTGCGCGCGCGTCCGGACGCGGGGCTGCTCCTGGGCGTGGACCGCGCGCTGGCGAAGGAGTCGGCGGAGCGGCAGGTGCTGGAAGATCACCCGCAGGTGGTGCTCTTCAACGGCTTTCCCTCCGTCCGGAAACTGAGGGAACGGCTCGCGCGATGGGACGGCGCGGCGAAGGCCGGATGAGCGCCGGAGCGCCCTCAGCTCCGCGGTTTGAACTGTGAGGCCAGCACGCTGAGGATGCGGACGGAGCCCCGATCCAGCTGCTTCGCGCGACGCAGGAGCCGGCGCAGCTCCGCGGACTCGCCGTAGTCGGACGGAGGCTCCGCGGCCCACTTCACGTCCTGCGACGGCTTCAGCCCCAGCGCCTCGTCCGCGGAGATGGACAGCACCACGCACAACCGGCGGAAGGTCTGGATGCTGGGCAGCATGTGGCCGCGCTCCAGGCGCCCGTAGACCTCACTGGCGATGCCGATGCGCTCCGCCACGTCCGCCTGGGTCAGGTTCAGGCGGGTGCGGGCGACGCGGGCCGCGCCTCCGAGCCGGGATGCGAGGGTCTTTTCCATGGGGTCGTTAACCTACCGGGTTCGCCCATGTCGATATGACTTGAGAGGTTGGCTTCCAAGAACTTCCGGGGTAGGCTTTTCGCGACACAACCTCTTGCGTCTAGCCCGTCCGCACCACCCATTGCCTTCATGCGAGAGTCCTCCAGCCCACCCAGCTTCCTCTTCGTGGACGCGGATCCGCGTGCGCTGGCCGCGCTGCGGCGGCTCTCCAGGTACCTGCCCGGAGACAAGCGCTTCGCCCTGGGCGTGCGCGAAGCGGAGCGGCTGATGGGGGAAGCGGCGCCGTCCGTGGTGGTGTGCGGCTACGGCCTGCCGGATGGTGACGGGCTGTGCCTGCTCACGTGCGTGCGCGCCCAGCATCCTCGCGCCGCGTGCGCGCTGCACACCACGCATCCCCCGTCTCGCGGGCTGCGGGAGGAGGGCATCACCTGGATGGACCGCGCCGCGCCGCCGCAGCAGGTGCTGGCGCTCCTGACCTCCTTGAGCTGACGGCCGGGCGTTCCCATGGCGTGCGCGGCGGGGAGCGTTAAGGTAGGGACTCCCCCACGCACGCCATGAAGCTCTACGCCATCAGCGACCTGCACCTGCGGCACAAGGAGAACCACGAGGCGCTGGCGGCACTCGCGCCACGTCCGGACGACTGGCTCATCGTCGGCGGCGACGTGGGCGAGACGCTCGCGGAAATGGAGCTGATGCTGCGCACGCTCACCGCGCGCTTCCGCCAGGTCGTCTGGGCGCCAGGCAACCACGAGCTGTGGACCATGCCCTCCGAACAGCCTCCGCTGAAGGGCGAGGCGCGCTACCTGCGCATGGTGGACCTGTGCCACCGCTTCGGCGCGCTCACGCCGGAGGACCCGTATCCGCGCTGGCCCGGCGAGGGCCCGCCCCGCGTCATCGTCCCCATGTTCCTGGGCTACGACTACACCTTCCGCCCGGACACCGTGCCCGCGGACAAGGCGCTGGAGTGGGCCTGGGAGGACGACCTGATGTGCACGGACGAGGTGCTCCTGCATCCGGAGCCCTACCCCACCCGTCAGGCCTGGTGCCACGCGCGCGTGGAGCGCACACGCGCGCGGCTGGAGCGGCTGCCGCCGGAGTGCTCCACCATCCTCATCAACCACTATCCGCTGCGCTACGAGCACGTGCGGCTGCCGCGCATCCCGCGCTTCTCCATCTGGTGCGGCACGCGCCTCACCGAGGACTGGCACACGCGCTACCGCGCGGAGGTGGTGGTGACGGGGCACCTGCACATGCCGGCCACGCTGTGGCGCGACGGCGTGCGCTTCGAGGAGGTCTCCCTGGGCTACCCCATGCAATGGCGTCACCGGGGCGGCCTGGAGCGCTGCCTGCGTGAAGTCCTTCCCGGTCCTCAGAAGCCCGCCCCGCAGCCGTGACGTCGCGAGTCACAACTCGACGCGGGCCGCGCCACACCCAACGTGTTTGACGGTGCGGAGTCCCGGGCGTGTAGTTGCACGCCATGCCCGAGCCCTCTTCCGCTGGCCCCGTCGAGCTCTCCGAGCGCGTGCACCTGCTGGACGCCCTGCGCGGCTTCGCGCTCCTGGGCGTCTTCGTCTCCAACAGCCTGAGCTGGTTCAGCGGCCGGACGCTGCTGCCGAACGAACAGGCACAGGCGCTGGCCGCGCCCATGCTGGAAGCGGTGGTCCGCCAGCTCTACGCCTTCTTCGTGGACCAGAAGTTCGTCACCCTCTTCTCCCTCCTCTTCGGAATGGGCTTCGCGCTGCAGATGACGCGCGCGGAAGGGCGTGGCACCTCCATCGTGCCGGTGTACCGGCGCCGGCTGCTCGTGCTGTTGGGCATCGGCCTGGTGCACATGTTCGCCCTCTGGGTGGGTGACATCCTCAGCACCTACGCGCTGGTGGGCTTCGTCCTGCTGTTGTTCCGCCAGCGCTCGGACAGGACGGTGCTCACCTGGGTGGCGGTGCTCTTCGTCGTCCTGCCGCTCACGCTGTCCATCGCGCAGCGCTTTGGCCCGGAGCTGCTGCACGGCAAGGAGGCCGCGGAAGCCGCCGCCAAGGCCACGCGCGACCTGGAGGCCGCGCACCGCACGGCGTTCCTCACCGGCCTGTCCAGCGAGTCCGTGCTGACGTCGCAGAAGGCCAACGCCCTCTTCGCCTGGCAGAACCTGCCCAACCCGGGGCGTCCCATCTGGCTGTGCATCATCCTGGGCCGCTTCCTGCTGGGCCTGTGGACCGGACGCATGAAGCTGCTGGAGGACGTGGAGCGCCACCGCAAGCTGCTCGTGCGGGTGATGGCCTGGGGGCTGGGCGTGGGCAGCGCCGTCGCCACCCTGTCGTTGGTGCTCTATCTCAGGAGCCGGGGCGCCCCGGGCGGCCCCTGGGGGCAGACCAGCCAGCCGCCGTGGATGGTGGGCATGCGCACCCTGCGGGAGGTGGGCTACCTGTTCATGGGCTGCGGGTACGCGGCGGCCTTCGCGCTGCTCTTCCAGAAGGAGCGCTGGCGCAAGGTGCTGGGCGTGCTCACGCCCGCGGGCCGCATGGCCCTGACGCTCTACCTCACGCAGTCCGTGATCAGCATCGCGCTGTATGACGGCTGGGGCCTGGGGCTGGTGGGCCACACGCCGCCGTCGCGCACGGTGCTCCTGTGCCTGGGCGTCTTCGCGACGCAGGTCGCCTTCAGTCACTGGTGGCTGGCGCGCTTCCGCTTCGGGCCGGTGGAGTGGCTGTGGCGCTCGCTCACCTACGGCCGCCTCCAGCCCATGCGCCTGGCCCCCGCCGGTGAGGCGCGCGCGGCGCACTGAGATGTATCGCTGTATCAGGGCGGGCGCGTGATTTGACGCTGCCGAGGGCGCCAGCATGTAGTGCCCGGCATGTCCGAGTCCCCTTCCGCCGGTCCCATTGAAAGCGCGCAGCGCGTCCACGCCCTGGACGCCCTGCGCGGCTTCGCGCTCCTGGGCGTCTTCATCTCCAACAGCCTGAACTGGTTCAACGGTCGGCTGTTCCTGCCGAAAGAGCAGGCCCTGGCGCTGGCCGCGTCGCCGCTGGAGCTCACGGTCAATTCGCTCTTCGCGCTGCTCATCGAGCAGAAGTTCGTCACCCTCTTCACCCTCCTCTTCGGCCTGGGCTTCGCGCTGCAGATGACGCGCGCGGAAGGGCGGGGCACCTCCATCGTGCCGGTGTACCGGCGCCGCCTGCTCGTGCTCCTGGGCATCGGGCTGGTCCACATGTTCGCCCTCTGGCTGGGCGACATCCTCACCACCTACGCGTTGGTGGGCTTCCTGCTGCTGTCGTTCCGCCAGTGCTCCGAAAAGACGGTGCTCGTCTGGGCGGCGCTGTTCCTGTTCGTGGTGCCCACCGTCTTCTCCATCGGGCAGCGGGTGCTCCCGGTGATGCTGGACGGCGCGGCGGCGACGGAGCGCGCCCAGAAGGCCACGCGGGAGGAGGACGCGGAGCGCCGCGCGGCCTTCTTCGCGGGCCTCTCCAGCGACTCGGTGGTGACCAGCCAGCAGGCCAACGCGGCCTACGGCTGGGCCAGCATCCCCAACCCCAACCGCCCGGTGCTGCTGTCCATCATCCTGGGCCGCTTCCTGCTGGGCCTGTGGGCCGGGCGCCGGGGGCTGCTGCAGGACGTGGAGCGCCACCGTCCGCTGCTGCGGAAGCTGGCCGCCTGGGGACTGGGGGTGGGCAGCGTCATCGGGCTCGTCGTCCTGGCGCTCAACCTCACGTACCGGGGCGTGACGAGCCTGCCGGGGTGGCTGGTGTGGATGCGCATCCCCAAGGACGTGGGCATCCTCTTCCTGGGCGTGGGCTTCGCGGCGGCCTTCGCGCTGCTCTTCCAGAAGGAGCGCTGGCGCAAGGTGCTGGGCGTCTTCACCCCCGCGGGCCGCATGGCGCTGACGCTCTACCTCATGCAGTCCGTGCTCAGCATCACGCTGTATGACGGCTGGGGCCTGGGCCTGGTGGGCCGCACGCCGCCGTCGCTCACGGTGGTCTTCAGCCTGCTGCTGTTCGCGGGACAGGTGGCCTTCAGCCACTGGTGGCTGGCGCGCTTCCGCTTCGGCCCGGTGGAGTGGCTGTGGCGCTCGCTCACCTACGGCCGCGCCCAGCCCATGCGCCTGGGCCCCACCGCGGCGCACGCGGTGAACTGAAGCGGGACAAAAAAAGAACCCCGGGTCCCGCGAGGAGGCGGGAGCCCGGGGTCTCAGGAGCGGAGCGCGGCACCTTCGCCGCGCCCCACACCTTCAGGCACTACTTGACCTTGTAGGAGGCCGCGAACACGGTGTTGATGTAGCCGTCGACCTCGGTGTCGACCAGGCTCGGCACACCGACGATCGTGATGTAGTACTTGCCCGCCGGGATGTTGCGCAGGATGACGCTCTCCGTCGCGCTCTCCCTCACGCCACGGCCCAGGTAGGACGTGAACGTCGGGGCGGCGGCGGCCTGCACGTAGACGTCGGCGTTGCCCTCGCCCTCACCCAGCGCGATGGACAGCGTGTTGATGCCGGAGTCCTTCTTGAACTCAGGCACGTCGATGATGAAGGTGCGGGTGGAGCCCGGCACGCCGGAGAGGCCCTCGATGCGGGTCTCGTTGCCGATGTCCTCGAAGCCACCCTTCCAGGTCACGGACAGGCTGGTGCCCGTGTAGGAGGTGAAGCCCTTGATCATCACGTACCAGATGCCCTTGGCGCCGGAGGTGGCGAAGGTGCAGGTCTCCGCGTTGCCGGACTTGTACGGACGGCAGTCGTACAGGGAGTCCGTCGGGGCGTTGGTCTTGCGGACGTAGAGGTCCGCGTCACCCGTGCCACCGGACAGCGTGAAGGTCACGTCCGTGGCGCCCTCGGGGATGGTCACCGAGTAGTACACCTTGCTGCCGGAGGTGCCGTTGATGCCCGTCACGGGCACGCCCTTCTCGATCGGCGTGGTCACCGGAGGAGGCACGGGCACGCCCACGCCCACGGCCTTCCAGGCGTTGCCCACCGAGGCGATCTCCGCCGCGGTGAAGCCCAGCTGCGTCGCGGCCTGCTCGGAGGCGGTCTTCGCGGCCTCGAAGTTCGAGGACGCAACCAGCAGGTCGGCGTTGATCTTGTAGAAGACGCGAGCGGCCTTCTCGAAGCCGATGCCGGTGACGACCTGGGTCGTCTTGGCGCGCGGGTGCGTGCCACCCTCGGACATCAGGTAGAACGCCAGGTTGGAGATACCCGAGCTGTAGTGCACGTCCACGCCCGAGCCGTAGTCCGGGTAGTAGTCGAGCGAGTCCCCGTCCTGCGTGGGGTTCTTCATGTAGCGCAGGCCGTCACCCGGGATGCTCGGGGTCCAGACGTCGTCGCCGACGATCCAGGTGCCGTCGTCGATGACCTTGCCCTTGCCGTACCACTCGCACACCGCGCCGAAGATGTCCGAGAGGGACTCGTTCAGGCCGCCGGACTCACCGGAGTAGGTGAGGTTGGACTCGTTCTCCGTCACCGCGTGCGTCAGCTCGTGCGCGGTCACGTCCAGCGAGTTCGCCAGGTTGGAGGCGTTCACGCCGTCGCCATCGCCGTACACCATCTGGGTGCCGTCCCAGTAGGCGTTGACGTAGTTGTTGCTGTAGTGGACGAAGCTCTTCAGCGTCGCGCCCGCGTTGTTGATGGAGTCGCGGCCGAACAGGCTCTGGTAGCAGTCGTAGACCGTGCCCAGGTGGTTGTAGTTGTTGTTCACCACCACGTCGGCGTGGGCCGCATCACCCTCCCACCGAGCCCGAACGCCGCCCGTGGGGACGTTCGTCTTGTGCTGCATGTCGTTGACCTGGCGGTTCTTCGCCGAGTGGATGTGCGGAACGCGCTCGAAGACGTCGCCCGTCTTGGCGTTCACGTACACGGAGTCATCCACCGGGGTGGTGTCCTTCAGCTCGCCCACGACGCGAATTTCGTACGCGAGGATGAGCTCGTTGCCCGAGCGGCGGTACACGAGCTGGGGCTCGCCGTTGGCGGCCGCGCGCTCCGGGGAACCGCGATCACCGACCGCCGCCGAGATGGCCGCGTCGGACGCGATGGTGGCCTTCAGCTCGCCCTGCAGGTCGCCACGGGCGTTGGTGTTCACCGCGAACACGGAGCCGTTGCGCGCGTGCAGGCGAACCTCGGCGTCCTGAACCAGGATGCCGTTCTGGGTCACGCCGTAACGGTAGTGGGTGTCACCGTCGAAGCCGACGTAGGCCCGCTTCAGGAACAGGTCGTTCGGGTTCAGGTGGAACAGCGGCGCCACGCCCGCGAGCACCGGCGCCAGCTGCTGCTGGGCCGCGATGCCCTGGATGGCCGAGGGAGCGGGGACGGAACCGAAGGAACCGGTGAGGAAGGTGGGGACCGCGTCGGAGTCCGCCGCGATGACCTTCTGGCCCGCCGACAGATTGGCGGAAGCCTTCTGGATGTTGGCGTCCTCGGTGTTCGCCGCAGGAGCGCCATCGGTGCAAGCGCCAACCATCAGGGACAGGGCTGCGGCACCCAGGGCGCCGCGTACTCGCTTCTCGTACATGTAATCCTCCTAAGGGGAAAGATTAGGAAACACTGTGCCACAGGAGAGGCGCGTATTTCAAGTACAGGCGAGATTTCTACTTTTACATCTCTTCTCAAACTTCGAGAGTATCTCGCAACTGCTTGAAATGACGGAGGAACTCACGCAGCCCGGCGAAAACGGGGTTGAAGCTTCAAACCAGCAAGGCGGTTACTTCGTGGTTGAAGCGTCTGTCGGCGGATGCGTGCAATGAGTGAACGCCGGGGAGAAATTGCCGTCTCATTTATTCCCGACCCGGGTGGGTCCTTCATCACCGTTGACATCCAGGAGGGCTTTGGGGCGGGGCAGGCGGGCTAGCGTCCCGCTCTCAAGGAGGCGACACACATGCGCGCGTTGCAGCTTCAGCGGCTGGAGGGACCCGAGGGCCTGGCGATGGTGGAGGTCCCGGAGCCGGAGGCGGGGGACGGGGTCCTCATTGATGTGGTGGCGGCCGGGGTGAGCTTCCCGGATCTGCTGCTCACCCGCGGCCAGTACCAGATGAAGCCGGAGGTGCCGTTCGTGCCGGGAGTGGAGGTGGCGGGCGTGGTGCGCGCCGCGCCGGCGGGGGCACGGGTGAAGCCCGGCGACAGGGTGATGGGCTTCTCCTTCACCCTGGGCGGCTTCGCGGAGGCCTGCGTGGTGGCGCCGGAGATGGCCTTCCCCATTCCGGAAGCGTGGAGCTTCGAGCAGGCGGCGGGCGTGGTGATGAACTACCACACGGCGCACTTCGCGCTGCACCGGCGCGGGCAGCTGCGCCAGGGAGAGACGGTGGTGGTGCACGGCGCTGCGGGCGGCGTGGGCACCGCGGCCGTACAGGTGGCGAAGGGCGCCGGGGCGCGCGTGCTGGCGGTGGTGAGCGACGAGCGCAAGAAGGAGGTGGCGACGCGCGCGGGCGCGGACGTCGTCCTTCTATTGAAGGAGTTCCAGGCTGGCGTGCGCGAGGCCACGGACGGCCGGGGCGCGGACGTGGTGCTGGACCCCGTGGGCGGCGACGTCTTCGAGAAGAGCCTCAAGGTGCTGGCGCCGGAGGGACGGCTCCTGGTGGTGGGCTTCGCCAGCGGCCAGATCCCCTCCGTCACGGTGAACCGGCTGCTCCTGCGCAACGTCTCCGTGGTGGGCGTGGCGTGGGGCGCCTTCCTGATGCAGGCGCCGGAGCTGCCGGGCGAAATCGCCAGGGACCTGGAGGCGCTCGCGGCGAAGGGCTTCGTCAATCCAGTGGTGGGCCGCGTCTTCCCCTTCGAGGACGGCGCGCAGGCGCTGCGCGAGCTGGAGTCGCGCCAGGCCGTGGGCAAGGTCGTGCTGAAGGTGAAGGCCGGCTGACGTCACTCGACGTCACTCGGCGTCACTCCCCTGGCAGGGGCAGGGGCGTGGGAGTCCCTGCCTCGCGCTCCAGGACGTCCGCGGCGCGGGCATCCCGGGGCAGACCGAAGCGGGCGCGCGAGCACATGAGGAGCTGGCCCGCGAAGACGCTGTCCGCCAGCGCGTCCGCGTAGCGCCCGTGGGCCTCGCACAGTCGGGCCCGCTCATCCACCAGCCGGGCGAGGATGCGCGCCTGCTCCGGGTGGGCGAAGAGCCCGACGACGGAGCGCGCGTCGAAGCGGGCGAGCGTGTCGTACTCCATGCCCAGCGTCGTGATGCACACCTCGCGGATCCGCTCCAGGCACGCGTCCCAGGAGGCGCGCGAGTGGGCGATGTCCGGCACCGAGCGGCCAAGCTCGCGGACGGCGTTGAGCAGGAAGGCGTGTCGTAGCGAAGGCATCCGGTCCTCCACTACAGCCCAGCCCCCTTGAATCATCCAGCGCGACAGGGGGTGCGGACCCACCCCGACGAATCAGGTTGCACCCACCCGCCGGGGGCTCGCGCACGGCCGCGGCACACCCCCACGGGAAAAAGACAGACATCGTCACCCTGGCGTGGAGGTACGCGCCCGCGGTGTTCCAAAGATATATCCAGACGGGAATGACATACACCGCGTGCGGGAGTCCCCTGACGGAGACGGGGGCATGGATGACCCGAGCGTGTGTGTTGCAATCAAGACTCCGCGTGTATCACCGCGCGGTTCCTACGTATTGCGCGAACGCTGCCAGTCTTTAGACTTTTCAAACGCGAAGCACCCGCGCGCGAGTCACCACATCCAAGGAATGCACCATGGCCCTTCCGTCCACGCTGCGTCTTCCCCCGACCGCGGAGATCGCCTTCGGCTCCACGGTGCTGAAGCAGCCGGAGCTGTTGCGCCGGGCGGCCCGGGTGGCGCGGCGGCTGCGGACCGAGTGGAACGTGCGGCCGGGAGACCGCGTGGGGTTGATGGTGGTGCCGGGGCCGGAGGTCATCCCGGCCATCCTGGGCATCTGGATGGCGGGCGCGGCCTACGTGCCGTTGGATCCCTTCCTCCCCGACGAGCGGCTTCTGCGCATCCTGCGCGACGCGGGCCTGCGCGGCGTCGTCACGCAGCGCATGCACCGCGTCTCCGTGGGGCTCCTGGAGACGTGGTTGGGGGCTCCCCTGCCCTTCCTGGAGGCGGATGCGGCGGCGGTGGACGGCGCGGAGGACATCGACGTCCCGGACATCATCGACGCGCCGCCGGACCGGCCCGCGTACCTCATCTACACCTCTGGCAGCACGGGTGAGCCCAAGGGCGTGGTGTGCACGTTCCGGGGGCTCGTGAACCTGGTGCACGGCGTGGGGCCACTGTTGGGCCTGGGGCCGGACACGCGGCACCTCCAGTTCGCCAGCATCAACTTCGACGCGTCCGTGTGGGAGGTGTTCCCCACGCTGTTCGCGGGCGGCACCGTGGTGCAGGGCACGCGCGAGGACCTGCTGCCCGGCCGGCGCATGGCGGAGTACCTGCGCCAGCAGCGCGTGACGCACCTGTGCCTGCCGCCGTCCGTGCTGGGGCAGCTGGGGCCGCACGTGGACACGCTGCCGGACGTGGCGTGCGTGGTGATGGCGGGCGAGCGCTGCCCGGCGCCGCTCGCGGAGCGGTGGCATGCGTCTGGCCGCCGCGTCTTCAACGCCTATGGCCCCACGGAGGGGACGGTCTGCGCGACCGCGTACCGGGTGAAGGGCGGCGAGTCGCCCGTGCCCATCGGACAGGCGCTGCCGGGCGTGCACCTGCGCGTGGTGGGGACGGACGGACAGGACGTCGCGGTGGGCGCGACGGGCGAGGTGTGGATTGGCGGCGAGGGCGTGGCGGAGGGCTACCGCAACCAGCCCGAGCGCACGCGGGAGCGCTTCCCCACGGACGCCCAGGGCGCCCGGTGGTACCGCACCGGTGACGAGGCCGTGCGCCGCGCGGATGGGGCGCTCGTGTTCCTGGGCCGGATGGATCAGCAGGTGAAGCTGCGCGGCTTCCGCATCGAGTTGGAGGCCATCGAGCAGGCGCTGTACGCGTACCCGGGCGTCGCGCAGGCGGCGGTGACGGTCTTCGAGCACACGGACGCGCAGGGCCAGACGTCGGGCCTGCTGGTCGCGTACCACAGCGTGCAGGAGGGCCACACGGTGTCGCTGGAGGCGCTGCGCGCGCACCTGGGCGTCGTGCTGCCGGACTACATGGTGCCGCACCGCTTCGTGGAGCTGCCGCGCCTGCCGCTCATGCCCCACCTGGGCAAGGTGGACCGGGGGGCCCTGCCGCCCCCGGCGGACTGGGTGGGCGCCACCGCGTCCGATTCCCGCGCCGCGCAGCCCACCGCGCCCTCGACGCCCGCCACTCCGATTGACCGGCTGTGCCGCGCCTTCGAGCGAGGCCTGGGCTCGGCCCCGGGCACGGTCACGGCGAACACGCACTTCTTCCAGGCGGGCGGTGACTCCCTGGGCGTGGCGCACGTGCTGGCCCAGGTGGAGGAGGACTTCGGCGTGTCGCTGCCGTCGCGCCGCGTGTACTCGCACCCCACGCCCCAGCTGCTCCTGCCCTTCTGCGAGGCCGGCGCGGCTCCGGCCGAAGCGGGCCCCCAGGGCGTGCGCGCCACGCTGCTGACCGACGCGCGGTCCGCCGCCCTGCCCCGGCTCACGGCCCCCGCGCTCGTCAAGCAGCCGCCGCGCACGCTCCTGCTCACGGGGGCGACGGGGTTCCTGGGCATCCACCTGCTGGCCGCGCTGGCGCCCCGCGTGGAGCGCATCCACTGCCTGGTGCGGGCGCGCGACGACGCGGAGGCGGGCGCGCGGCTTCGTGCCACCGCTCGCAAGTACGGCGTGCACCTGCCCTGGCGCGACGGGCGCATCCAGGCGGTGGCGGGCGACATCACCCGGACGCGGCTGGGGCTGGAAGCGTCCGTGCATGACGACCTGGCGCTCCAGTGCGACGCGGTGGTGCACTCGGCCGCGAGCATCAGCTACATCCTGCCGTACGCGGACGCGGGGCGGCCCAACGTCGCCGGCACGCAGCAGGTGCTGGCCTTCTGCGCGCACGGCCGCACGAAGCCCCTGCACCACGTGTCCTCGCTCAGCGTCCACGGCGCGGTGGGCACGCTGCTGGGCCTGGAGGAGGTGGACGAGGACTTCGCGCTGGAGCGCTCGTTGGATTTGATGTCCTACGAGAACGGCTACACGCGGGCCAAGTGGGTCGCGGAGCGGATCGCCGTGGACGCGCGCGACAGCGGCCTGCCGGTCAGCATCTACCGGCCGGGCTTCATCCAGGGCCACAGCCGCACGGGCATCGGCAACGCGGACGACATGCTGTGCCGGCTGCTGGTGGGCAACGCGCAGCTGGGCATGTCGCCGGACCTGCCGGACAAGTACTGGCTGCCGGTGCCGGTGGACTACGTGGCCAGCGCCACCGCGCACCTGGTGCTCACCCAGGCCCCGGGCGGCACATACAACCTGGCGCCGGAGCGCGAGCAGGAGCCGAGCCACAACGCCCTCTTCGACATGCTGGGCGTGCACGGGCACCCGGTGCGCCGCGTGGCGCCAGCGGTGTGGCTGCGCGAGCTGGGACGGGTGGGGCCGGACAACGCCCTCTTCCCGCTGGTCGCGTTCCTGCGCGAGAAGGTCTACCACGGCACCCGCACGGTGCTGGAGCTGCACCACCGCACGCCGCGCGTGCGCACGGACCACACCCGCGCCGCGCTGGCGGGCACGGACATCCAGTGCCCGGACATCGACGCGGCCCTGCTGCGCCGCTACGTGAAGGACCTCTTCGCGCGCCACCGCTCCGCGGCCCTCGCCGCGTAGCGGGGGCAGGACGTCAGTGGTGCGGCGGGGACTTCACCTGTCCGTCGCCGAAGCGGTAGTGGGCCACCACCGGCTGGTGGTCCGAGGACTCGGTGGAGCGGTCCACCTCGAAGAGGACCGGGACCAGGGAGCGCGTCGCGTAGAAGTTGTCGAAGCGCTTGCCGGTGGCGTGCACCACGCCGTGGCTGTCCGGGTGCGAGGTGAGCGTGGCGCAATCCGCGATGTCCTGCAGGCGCCACCACGCGGGGCTGTGCTTGGGAATCTGGCCGGAGCTCAGCTCCTGACGGGCGTGATGAGGCGTCGTCAGCGAGTGGTCCGCCAGCCGCACGCGCACCGTCGTCGCGTGGCACACCGTCTCCGGAAGGTCCTGCTCCAGCGTGTGCAGCTCATGGCGCAGGCGCGGGTCCGCGATGTTGCCCACGCCGCGGTCGCCCACCGTGACGTTGTGCATGTCGTCGCCGTAGCGCTGACGGAACTCCTCGATGGTGTCCGTGTCGTTGTCCTGCTTCGGGTGCAGCAGGTGCGCCACCAGCCAGGAGCCGCCTCGCTTGATGGCGGTGTTGGCGTTGAAGTCGCCCAGCACGACGGCGGGGACGCCCTCGCGGCGGCTCAGGAGCGAGTTGAGCTGGCGCAGGTTGAGGGCGTTGATGGCCGAGTCCCCCAGCGCGTGGTGCAGGTTGTAGAGGTAGAGCGGGCGGCCCTCCACGTGGAGCTTCAGCCACAGTACGCCCCGGTCCTCGACCAGCTCTCCCGCGTAGCCCTGGCGCGCGATGGCTTCATTGCGCTCGGCTTCGGTGAGGACGTAGGTGAAGTGCGCGGCGTCCACGATGGGGTGGCGGCTGAGCCAGGCCTTGCCGTTCACCAGCCGGGTGCCGTCGTCGCCGTCGCTGCCCTGGTACGCCAGGTGGAAGCCGAAGCGGGACGCGAGCAGCACCGACATGGGCACGCCCGCCTCCTGCAGGCCGATGACGTCCGGCATGCGGTCCTGGGCCTCCAGTTGGGTGAAGTACTCCAGCAGCGCCTCCTGACGCTCGCCGCCCATGAGGATGTTGTAGCTCATCACCGTGAGGCCCGGTCCCCGGGGCGCGCGCGGCGCGGGGTGGTGCACGATGAAGGTGCGGCCGTCTCCCAGCCGGCGCTCGCTCGAGGGCAGCGGCACGGCCTGGAAGTCCGGCAGGGTCAGGGTGGGGTCACGCTTCGGCAAAACGTCCTCCTGCCCGCTCGGCTTGCGTCCGAGCAGGTGTCCAACGGCGGGCAGGTGTTCCAGCACTTCGGGCATCTTCATGCCGCCCTCCCCTTGCTGGGGCGCCAGGCCCGCGGGGTGCCATGAGCAAAGGGGAAGCGATGTCGGGCGTCATGCCGTCGCGCTTTGGATTCCACCGAGCCTCCATCAAAAGTCCTCCGCTCAAGTTCGTGGCGGGAGGCCTTGTCCGCCAGCGTCACGTAGGGGACGGGCGGTCGGCCGGAGGGTTGCCCTGCGTGCGCCGGGCATGAATCGGACGTCGGACGGTGCCCATCCGTCCGGGGCGGAATCGGCCCGGGCATGGGGCGTGGGTGGTTAGATAGGTGGGCGATGAAGGAACTCGATGACCTGCTGCGGGCATGCGGTCGCGCCTCCGGTCCGGTGGTGTTGGCGACGGTGGTGGCGGTGTCCGGTTCGTCGTATCGGCGTCCGGGGGCCCGCATGTTGATGGGCGCGGACGGCTGGCTCGCGGGCGGGGTGAGCGGCGGGTGTCTGGAGGGAGACCTCGTGCGCAAGGCCTTCTTCTGGACGTCGGACGGGCCGCGTGTGCTGCGCTACGACACCACGGGCGACGCCGCGGAGGACGAGGGCGGCCTGTCGTTCGCGCTCGGGTGCAACGGCGTGGTGGACATCCTGCTGGAGCGCTGGGAGCCCGGCCCGGGTGACGCGCTCGGCTTCGCGGCAGAGGCGCGCAAGCAGTCGCTGCGCGCGGTGGTGGCCACCGTGTACCGGGGCCCCGAGGACGCGGTGGGTTCGCGGCTGATGTTGCGCGAGGACGGCGTGTCGGAGGGAAACCTCAAGGGCGCGCTGCTCGAGCCCGTGCGCGCGGCGGCGACGGAGGCGTTGGTGCGCGGCGTGCCCTGGAGCGGCGCGTGCGGTGGCGCGGAGGTGCTGGTGGAGGTGGTGGAGCCAGCGCCGCCGGTGGTGGTGTTTGGCAGCGGCTTCGACGTCGCGCCCGTGGTGTCGCGCGCGCAGGGGCTCGGGTGGCACCTCACTGCGGTGGCGGACCGGCCCGTGGAGCTGCTGCGCCGCAGGTTCCCTGGGGCCCAGGCGCATGTCGCGTCGCGGGCCAGCGAGGTGCTGGAGAAGGTGCCGCTGTCCGCGCGCAGCGTGGTGCTGGTGATGACGCACAGCCTGCCGCAGGACCGGGAGCTGCTGGAGCGGCTGGTGCCGCTGCCGGTGCGTTACCTGGGAGTGCTCGGGCCTCGCGCCCGGACGGAGCGCATCCTGCGGGAGTTGGCGCGGCCTCCAACCGCCGAGCAGTTGGAGAAGCTGCACGCGCCCATGGGATTGGACCTGGGCGCGGAGGGCGCGGACGAGATTGCCCTGTCCATCATCGCGGAGGTGCAGGCGGTGCTGGCCGGGCGCGACGGGGGACGGCTGCGCGAACGGCAGGCGCCCATCCACGCGGAGGCCATCGCGCCGGAGCGCAGGTCGGCGTGAGGGACCGCATCAGCGAGACGCACGCAACCGACGGGCTCGGAACGCGCACGGCGCACGCGCCGGTCCGCTCGTCCGCGAGAGGTTCTTCGCGGCTGGGACAGCCCAAGCCATTGGACGGCGGGCTGCTCGGAACGCGCACGGCGCACGCGCCGGTCCGCTCGTCCGCGCGAGGTTCTTCGCGGCTGGGACAGCCCAAGCCATTGGACGGCGGGCTGCTCGGAACGCGCACAGCGCATGAGCTCGCCCGCGCGCGGAGGCGTGCATGACCGTCGCCATCGTGCTGCTCGCCGCCGGTGGTTCTTCGCGGCTGGGACAACCCAAGCAGCTCTTGCGCCACGAAGGCGTGTCACTGGTACGTCGCGCGGCGGAGCGGGCCCTGGCCGCGAGCCCGGTGGTGACCGTGGTGCTCGGCGCGCAGCGTGACGACGTCGCAGCGGAGCTGGACGGGCTTGCCGTGCGGTGCGTAGACAACCCGGACTGGGCGCTGGGTCAGGGCTCGTCACTGCACGCCGGCCTGCGGGCGCTTCCCCCGGGCGTGGACGGAGCCCTCCTGATGCTCTGCGACCAACTCCGCGTGGACGCACCCCACCTGCGGTCGCTCATCGCCACCTTCGAACGCACGCGCGCGCCCATCGTCGCGTCCACCTACGCGGGCACCCGGGGCGTCCCCGCCCTCTTCTCCCGCGCCCTCTTCCCCGAGCTGGAGGCCCTGCCTCCCACGGGCGGGGCACGCGGGCTCATCGCTCGCGATCCTTCGCGCGTCGTGGAGGTTCCACTGCCCGGCGGCGAGGAGGACGTGGACACCGCCGAGGATGCCCTGCGCCTCACGCGCCCCGGACGCGGTGGGTGATGCCCTCCGGCCCGGCCACCAACAGGTCGGTGGTCAGGTTCAGGAACAGGCCGTGCGCCATCACCCCGGCGCGAGACTCCAGCTTCGCGGCCAGCGCCGCCGGGTCGCCAATGGGACCGAAGTCACAGTCCAACACCACGTTGCCCTGATCCGTGTGGTACGGCGCCCCGTCCAGCGCGAGCCGCACCACCACGCGCGCGCCCAGCGACTCCAGGAACAGCGCCTGCGAGCGCCAGCCGAAGGGCAGCACCTCCACCGGCACCGGCCACTTCGTGCCCAGCCGGGGAGACAGCTTCGCCGCGTCCACCACGATGATTTCTCGGCGGCTCGCCTGCGCCACCACCTTCTCTCGCAGGAGCGCCCCACCGCCGCCCTTGATGAGCGACAGGTCCGGGGCCACCTCGTCCGCGCCGTCGATGGTGAGGTCCACCACCGGGTGCACATCCAGCGTGGTGAGCGGCACGCCCAGCGACGCGGCCAGGGCCTCCGTCGCGCGCGACGTGGGGACGCCCACCACGTCCTTCAACGTCCCGGCGGAGAGCAGCGCGCCCAGCCGCCGCACCGCGTACGCGGCCGTGCTGCCCGTTCCCAGCCCCACCACCATGCCCGGCTGGATGAAGTCCACCGCGCGCTCCGCCGCCACGCGCTTCTGGGAAGCCGAAACACTCTCGTCGGTAGTCATGGAGGGCTCTAGGGAGGGAAGGCGGCTTCAGTGCGGCGTCCCAGGATGCCCGGAGTCGGCCGGGGGTGCACGCCGCGCTTCACTTCGCGGTGGAGCAAGTGGACCCGCCAACAGTGCCTCGTCCGCGTTCCCCAGTCCGGAAGGCAGGGCCGCCGCCAGACGACTCTCGCGCTTCCACGTCTTGCGACGCTCGCGCTGCACCTCCGTGAGCAACACCTGCCCCGCCGCCGCCGCCGGCACCGCGAGGATGACGCCCAGCAGCCCCGCGACGGAGCCTCCCACCAGCGCCACCAGTGAGATGAGCAGCGGGTTCATCTTGATGGCGCGCCGCTGCACCAGGGGGCTGAACAGGTGGGACTCGAACTGTTGGTAGATCATGAACAGCGCCAGCGCGAGGATCGCCCGCTTCGAGCCCACCGACGCCAGCGTCGTCACACTCACCAGCAGCGCGGTGATGACGCTGCCGATGTACGGAATGAGCCCCAACACCATCGCCACCAGGCCGAGCGGCAGGAAGTACGGCACCCCCAGCGCCAGCGACATGCCGGCCGTGAAGGCGCCGCCCACCGTGACGATGAGCAGCGTGCCGACGAGGTAGTTGCCCACCGCCTCGCGCATCCGGCCCACCACGCGGCGCACACGGGGACGGCTGCGCGGGCGCACCCAGCCCAGGATGCTCGCGTAGAGGTCGTGTCCGAAGAGCAGGCCGAACACGGCCAGCGCCAGCACCGTGATGCCCGCGCCCAGCAACTGCACCGTGGACGACAGCACGGTGATGAGCGGCCTGGCCAACACGCCCGGCTCCACGTTGAACGCGTCCTGCGGATGCGACAGCACACCGAAGTGCTCATCCAGCTTCCGCACCCAGGGGGCCTGGGTCAGCTCCGTGAGGAAGACCGGCGCCGCCTCCACCAGGTGCTGGAGCTGCTCCACGAGCAGCGGCACCAGCGTGAGGATGAGCAGGCCGATGATTCCCAAGAGCGTCAGCGCGATGAGCGCCACGCCCATCCCCCGGCGCAGGCCCCACGACTGCAGCCGGCGCACGACGGGCTCCGCCGCCAGTCCCAGCAGCAGCGCCGCCGCCAACAGCGTGAGCACGGGCCCCAGGCTCTGCATCGCCGTGCCCAGCAACACGAGCAACACCACCTGGGCCCCGACCGACCACACCGTCCGGGGCGGTACGTAGACCGGGAGTCCCTTGCGCGCAGGCCTCATGCCCCCAAGGTAGGGAGCACCCTCCAGGCAGGCGACGGGCCTCCACATGCCGTTCTGGGTTGACCCAACGTGAAGATGGCGCCCGGCTGGTGGGCAGGCGGGCAGCCAGGGGCTACCAGGAGTCGCTGCCGCCGCCGCCGCCAGAGTCGCCGCCGCCGCCGCCCCAGTCCGAGGACGAACTGGACGAGTCACTGCTGGAGGACGACGAGGAGTCGTAGCTGGACGAGGAGTCGTAGCTCGAAGACCCGACGCCGCCGCTCCAGTCCGACGACGAGGTACCGCCGCCCGAACCGGAGGCGCCCCAGGTCCCGCGGCTTTCCGGGTACCACACCCTCCGGAAGAGAAGGATGCCCAGCGCACCGACCATCACGGCCACGGGAAACGCGAAGAGGGAGCCGAACACCAGCCAGCGGAGGAAGTCCGCCAGATCGAGGAGGGGGTCATTCTTCAACCAGCTGTTGACGAGGATCAACAGGGGCGCGAAGAGCAGCCCCAGTCCCCAAAACGATGTCGTGTACCGCTGGAACAGCCTCCATCCCCAGAAGAACACCCCCATCAGCACGCCATACGCGACGAGGATGAACAGCGGGGACCTGGGCCCGGACCACCCGACGGAGACGAGCGCGGCTGCCGGCAGCACGCCCAGCAGCGCCGCCATCGTGAGCCCTCTCCGCCCCCGGAAGCCTGAGGCCTGGACCTGGAGCAGCAGCCGCGCCATCACGCACGCCGTGATGAACAGCGCCACGAGGAACCAGGCCGACTCCGCCGAGGTCCAGGGCGGTGTCGTGGCGCTGGCACCCGAGAACTCTCCGGCGGACACCTGCGCATCCACGCCCGCGATGATGGCGAGCAGCGCCGGTTCGAACCGGCCCTCGCGCAAGTACGGTCCCTGCGCGTGCAGCAAGGCCGTCGCCTCACCATCCGTCAGCGATGCCTCCAGTCCGTAGCCCACCTCCATCCGGGAGCGGCGGTCCGCGCGCGCGATGACGAGCAGCAGGCCATTGTTCTGTCCCGCCACACCGCCCTTCCACTGGCGGAAGGCGGCCTGCGCGTAGTCCTCGATGGGCTGACCCTCCGTGGTGTCCACCAGCAGCACCGCCATCTGCACCTGCTTCGCGGCGCGCAGGTCCACCAGGGCCTTGGAGACGACTTCTGTCTGCTGCGCGGTCAAGAGGTGCTGGGGATCCGTCACCGGCCGCGTGATGGCGGGAGCCGCGGCCAGGGCCAACACGGGCAACAGCAACGTCAGGAGGACGGTCTTCACCATGAGGAGACCTCCGAGGACAACGGCAGCGAAGCAGGCAGCCCGCTCAGGCGGACCACCCAGCTCGTGGGGAAGGAAGCAGCGGAGGCGTTGTACGCAGCGGCGCGCTCGTCATAGCGGCGCTGCTCCACCGCCACGCGGTTGTCCGCGCCCGCCACCTCCGCGTCGCGGTTCAGACCGGGCGTGAGCTGATCCAAGCGCGCGTGCAGGGTCTCGCGGCGCTCCAACACGTTGCGCACCTGGGACCGCTTCTGGGCCACCTCCGCCAGCGTGGTGGTGAGCCCATTGCGAACGACGAGCCCCGACACGGCCAGCACGCCCGCGAGCGCCACTCCCGCCCACGCGCCCTGCTTGAGCCTCGCGCGGCGCAGACGCGACAGCCGCTCACGGGCCTGGGCCTCGCGGGCCTGTTCCTCTCGGCGGCGGGCCAGCGCCTCCAGCGCCTGGTCCACGTAGCGCGCGGGGATGTCCAGCTCCTCGCCGATGCGCCGCAGGTCATCCGGGGTGAGCGTGTCCGGCGCGGCGTCCTTCTGCATCAGCCGGGTGGCGGTGGCGATGAGCTCGTTGACGTCGTCATAGGCGACGGCCCCAGGGCCCTGCCGCGTACGTGTCACGTCACCCATGAAACCGTCCCCTTGCCGCTTCGGCCCGGTCCCACCCGGATCCGCGCCCGACGATACGTCACTTCCATCCCGGGCCTGATAATGGCCCTCGTGTGCGTGGCGCCCGTCCATCGCTCCGGGCAGACTGCCGCGCCCATGGACAAGCCCCAGACAATGCGGTCGTTCGTGAAGCTGCTGGTGACGGATGCTCAGGCCTCCGTGAGCTTCTATGAAGGCCTCGGCTTCGAACGCATCGCGTCGGAACCTCCCATCCTCCGCCTCCAGTGGGGTGGCGAGTCGGACGTGTACCTCGTGAGCCCTCCTCCAAACCTGAAGCTGGAGGGACGCAAGGGCATGGGCGTGCTCGTGGGCTTCCGCGCGGGCTCGGAAGGCGTGGACGCGGTGGCCGCGAAGGCGGCGGCGCTGGGCGCGCACGTGGAGGGCCCCACGGTGCAGCCCTGGTACACCCGCGAAATCGTCGTCACGGACCCGGACGGCTACCGGCTCAACTTCATCGAGCCCTCCTGAGGCCCTGCTCCCACTTTCGCTCCACGCCCCGTTCCCTTAAGGGGCGTGGAACGAACGATGGAATCCACGCCGTTGCGCGGACCCGGGGATGCCGCCCCGACACTTGATTGCCCCAGCGGCTTGCGCCAGCCTGTCGCGGCCTCCGTGAGCACGCCCCGCTACTTCGTTCCCCACGCCGCCAGCCCGGTCGAACCCGTGCCGTGCGATGCCTCGGAGGTCGTCCACGTCCTGGACGCCTTCCGGCTGGAGCCCGCGTACCTGGGCGAAGCCGAGTGGCTCGTCTGCACCGACGTCGTGGGCCAGCTCCAGCTCATCCCCGGCAGCGAGCGCGCGCGGCTGCCCGCGTCCGTGCAGACGCAGCTCGCGCACCACGAGGTCGCCTCCGGCAAACCTCCGCGCCGCCTGGCCGCGACGGAGCTGTTCTTCTTCTCCCCGGAGGTGGTGGAGCACCCCTCCAACACAGAGGGATTCAACGACCCCGTCTACCTCTACGGCACGCTCACGGGCCCGTGGCCGGGCAGCGCCGTCACGCGCGTGAACGGGCAGCTCACCGTCACCCGGGGCGACGTGCTCGCGGGCTTCGCGCACGGCGCGCAGGACGCCTTCCACTACGTGAAGGACGCGGAGAGCCGCGACGCGCCCCGCGCCTACCACGCGCTGTTGCCGGGTGACCGCGCGGATCAATTGGCTCAGGGGCGAGGGCTCGTCCTCACCTACCCGGCGGTGCCCGCGGAGTTGCAGGCCCACCACGCCGCCAACGGCACGCAGGTCGCGAGCATGCTGCACGCGGTGCTCACCCAGCTCCAGGACGACGCGCACACGAACCAGGGGCCCCAGGCCATCGCCTCGCTGGAGCTGCCCGTGCCGAGCCGCGCGATGGCCATCGCGGACCTGGAGCTGCGCGGCTACGAGGTGAAGGGCGACATCGCCACGCCGCGCCCCACGAAGGGAGGGCTGGTGGGGAAGCTCGCCGGCTGGCTCCAGGACGAGACCGTGCGCGTGCCCCGGGAAGCGCCGCCTCCCGAGTTCCTGGAGCTCGCGCGCCGCGTGCTGCCGCTCCTGCCCGGCTGGCCCACGGAGACGGAGCGCACGCTGCGCGTCCATGTGTCCGCGGGCACGCTTTCTCCGGGCACGCCGGTGGTGCGCCCCACGGTGCCTCGCGCGCCCACGCCGCCCGCGTCCATCCCGCCGCGACTGCCCACGCCGCCCGTGCGATCCAGCGACTGGATGCAGGACTTCATCGGCGCGCATGGCAAGCCCGGCGGCGCGAAGCCGCGCCTCACGCAGCTGCAACCGAAGCCCGCGCCCCGGCCGCCTCCCGCGAAGCCTTCATCCCCGGCCACATGGCAGACGGACTTCGGTCCGGCCCCGGCCGCGCCCGCCCGTCCGGCGCCCAAGCAGCAAGAGAAGGCGCCAGCTCCGCCCGGCAAGAAGCCGGACTGGATGAGCGACTTCGATGACTGACCCCGTCCGTTTGCGGTGCTCGCACACCGGGCGATAGCGTTTTCACCCTCCAGAAAGGCAGACCATGGGACACGAGAAGCCGATCGAGCCGTTTTCGGACCTGCACCGTGAAGGAGACCGCGTGCGCGCGGTGCTGCTGCACGACCCCACGGTGGAGGGCCTGGACATGGCCATCTACATGGACGCTTCCGGCAGCATGCGCGAGGAGTACGCCTACAAGACGCAGCAGCGCACCTTCCTGGAGTGGCTGCGCGGAGCCCCGATGAAGGAGGCCTCCAACGACGTGGAGCCGCAGGTCCGGTGGATGCTGGAGTATCTGGCCACCAAGGACCGCAACGGTCTGCTCCGCGTGGCCTACTGGGCCTGTGGCACCAGCGGCCGCCAGGTGGAGCCCGTGGGTGAGCTCAAGGGCACCGACGTGAAGCAGTACAAGTTCCCCGGCGCGAAGCAGCTGGGCGGCTACACGTACCTGGAGCCCGCGCTTCGCGACTACGTGAAGTACCTGGAGGAGCAGGTGAAGGTGGGCGCCAAGCGCGGCTGCGCCATCATCGTCACCGACGGCCGCCTCCACGACGCCGAAGCGGTGGAGAAGTTCTCCGCGGAGGTGGCGAAGAAGATCGCCTCCGGGCGCCTGCCGCGCATCAACTTCGTGCTGGTGGGCGTGGGCGACGACATCGACGAGGAGCAGTTGGAGCACATCGCTCACGCGGAGTACCCGGGCGTGGGCCACCTCTGGTGCCACCGCATCGCGAAGGAGATCACCCAGGTCGCGGAGCTGGTCGCCGTGCTGGTGGACGAGACCATGACGGTCGCCGCCGGCGGCACCATCTACGACGACAAGGGCACGGTGCTGAAGACGTACGAGGGCCGCCTGCCCGCAGTGCTGGAGTTCGACGTGCCGGAGGAGGCCAAGAGCTTCACGCTGGAGGTGAACGGCCAGCGCTACACCCAGCCGCTCCCCGACGAAGAGCACCACGACGAGGACGAAGACGAGGACCACCACTGATGGCCGGCCACGAAGTCATCAACCGCCCCTTCTCCGACGTCCACCGGATGGGCAACAAGGTCGTCGCGACGCTGCTGCACGACCCCACCGTGGAGGGCCTGGACGTGGCCCTCTACATGGACGGCTCCGCGAGCATGGAGAACGCGTACGGGCCGCGCGGCATCCTGGCGAAGCTCGCCCCGGTGAAGAACCAGGTCGAGCCGCAGATGCAGTGGATGCTGGAGTACCTGGCCAACAAGGACCGGGACGGCAAGGTGCGCGTCACCTACTGGGCCTGCGGCGACGGCACCCAGTTGGAAATGGTGGGCGACCTCACGGGCCCGCAGGCCAAGGGCTACCGCTTCCCCGGGCCCAAGTCCTACGGCAAGGCCACGGTGATGCTGCCGGTGCTGCGCGACTTCGTGGCGCACATCAAGCAGCAGGTGGGCGAAGGCGCCAAGCGGGGCCTGGCGGTCATCATCACGGACTCGCAGATCAACGACGCCCATGACGTGACGGCCTACGCCACGCAGGTGGCCAAGGAGATCGCCTCCGGCCGCCTGCCGCGCATCAACTTCGTCTTCATGGGCGTGGGCGAGCACGTGGACGAGGAGCAGATGGAGGAGATCTCCCATACGACCTATCCGGGCGTGGGACACCTCTGGTGCCACCGCCACGCGGACCGCATGGAGGAGATGGCGGAGCTCGTGGCCGTGCTGGTGGACGAGACGATGACCGTCGCCGCTGGCGGCACCGTCTACGACGAGCAGGGCCAGGTGCTGAAGACGTACGAGGGCCGCCTGCCCGCGGTGCTGGAGTTCGAGATTCCCTCGACGTGCAAGCGCTTCACGCTGGAGGTCGCCGGCCAGCGCTTCGACCAGCCCGTCCCCGAGGAGCACGAGGACGAGGACCACCACGACGAGGATGAGGAAGAAAAGCCCCAGGCGGCAACGCCTCCGGCCGCCGCGCCCTCGCACTCACGCCGCGGACACCGCCACTAGGGCGACAGGAAGACCCAAGCCATGTCGGAGCAGAAGAAGAGCGGTGCGCGGTTCGGCTCGTTGAACATCAAGGGCCTCAAGGAGGCGCAAGCAGGCGGAAACGCCGTGCAGCGCCACGTCCACGGCCCGGGGTGCAACCACGACCATGGCCATGAAGGCCACGGTCACGACCACGACGACGCGGACGGCTTGACCCACGTCCACACTGCTTCCTGCTCCCATGGCCACGACCACGGGCATGACCACCACGGCCATGCCCACTCCCAGCGCGTCATCCGTCCGCCGGGCCACCGTCCGGCGGAAGGAGGCGGCTCGGCGCTCCAGTTGGATTTGGAAGGCACGCTGCCGGGAGAGACGGACGACCAGGGCCGCTTCGCGCGGCTGGAGGCGGCCCTGGAGTCGCAGCACGGCATCACCGACGTGCACCTGCGCCGCGACGCGGGCCACGCGGAGGTGTGCATCCACTACCAGCCGTCACTGGTGAGCGTGTCGAAGCTGGTGACGCTCGCGCAGAAGACGGGCGCGCAAGTGGCCGCGCGCTACCTGCATCACACCTGGTTCGTGCGCGGGATGGACTCCGCGGACGCGGCCCAGGTCATCGAGCACGCGGTCTCCAAGATGAAGGGCGTGCTCACCGCCAGCGTCGCGTATGCCAGTGAGCGACTGGTCATCGAATACGACAAGGCGGAGCTGAAGCTCCCGGACGTGGAGGCCCGGGTGAAGGCGCTCGGGTACGGGCTGGAAGTGCCCATGGCGGGCCACGCCTGTTCGCACCACGCGCACGGTGGCGGACTTGCGCCGCTGCTGGAGCTGCCCCTGGTGGTCGTGTCCGGCGTGCTGCTGGCGGCGGGCTTCGTGGTGGAGCACTTCGCGCTGGCGCCGCCGCTGGTGGCCACGGTGCTCTGGGCGCTGTCCATGGCGAGCGGCGGCTTCTTCGCCATCCGCGGCTCGGTGCAGTCCATCGCGCAGCTGCGAATCGACATCGAAACGATGATGGTGGTGGCGGCGCTGGGCGCGGCGGTGCTCGGCGCCTGGTTCGAGGGCGCGTTCCTGCTCTTCCTCTTCAGCGCGGGCCACGCGCTGGAGCACCGGGCCATGGAAAAGGCGCGCCGCTCCATCGAAGCGCTGGGCCAGCTGCGCCCGGAGGTGGCGCGCGTGCGCCGGGGCTCGGAGGTGGTGGAGGTGCCGGTGGCGGACGTGAAGCGCGGTGAGCGCATCGTCGTGCGCCCGGGCGACCGCGTCCCGCTGGACGGCGTCATCCTCGAAGGCAAGAGCTCCCTGGACCAGGCGGCCATCACCGGCGAGTCCATGCCGGTGGCGCGCAAGCCGGGCGACGAGGTGTTCTCCGGCACCATCAACTGCGAGGCGGCGCTGGAGGTGGAGGTGACGCGCCTGTCGTCGGAGTCCGTGCTGGCGCGCGTGGTGGACATGGTGGCGCAGGCGGAGGCGCAGAAGGGCAAGCGGCAGCGCTTCGCCCAGCGCCTGGAGCGCACCGTGGCGCCGCTCGTGATGGCGTCCGCGGTGGTGTTCCCGGTGGTGCTGGTGCTGCTGGGTACGCCGATGAAGGAAGCGGTGCTGCGCGCGGTGGGGCTGCTGGTGGCCGCGTCGCCGTGCGCGCTCGCCATCTCCACGCCGTCCGCCGTGCTCTCCGCGGTGGCGGCGGCCGCGCGCGGCGGCGTGCTCATCAAGGGCGGCATCTACCTGGAGCTCTTGAGCGGCATCCGCGCCATCGCCTTCGACAAGACGGGGACCCTCACCGTGGGCCGCCCCCGGCTGCTCACCACGTGGGCCGCGCCGGGCGTGACGCGCGAGGAGCTGCTGGGCACCGCCGCGGGCGTGGAGGCGCTGTCCGCGCACCCGCTGGCCAAGGCGGTGGTGGACGCCGCCGCCGAGGCTCGCGTCGCCGTGCCCGTGGGCCGCGACCTGGAGGCCATCCACGGCCAGGGCATCCGCGCGAAGGTGGGCGATGACGCGGTGGACGTGGGCAGCACGGCCCTCTTCGCGGGCGAGGCGATTCCCGCGGAGGTCTCCGCCGAGGTGGCGCGGCTGGAGGAGGCGGGCCAGACGACGATGGTGGTGCGCCGCGCGGGCCGCTACCTGGGCGTGCTGGGCGTGGCGGACACGCTGCGCGGCGGCGCCCGGCAGGTGGTGCAGGCGCTGAAGGCGGGCGGCATCGAGCGCACGGTGATGCTGTCCGGCGACAACGCGCTCGTGGCGCGCTCCATCGCGCAGCAGGTGGGCCTGGACGAGGCGAAGGCGCCGCTGATGCCCGTGGACAAGGTGACGGCGGTGAAGGAGCTGGGCCGCACGTACCCGGTGGCCATGGTGGGCGACGGCGTCAACGACGCGCCCGCGCTCGCCGCCGCCGCGGTGGGCGTGGCCATGGGCGGCGCCGGCAGTGACGCGGCGCTGGAGACGGCGGACGTGGTGCTGATGAGCGACGACCTGGCGAAGCTGCCCTTCGCGCTGGAGCTGTCCAAGCGCGCCACGGCGGTGATGAAGCAGAACCTGGTCATCGCGCTGGGTGTGAGCGCGGTGCTCGTCGTTGCCGCCGTGCTGGGCATCACGCGCATCAGCCAGGCCGTGGTGCTCCACGAGGGCAGCACGCTGCTCGTCGTCTTCAACGGCCTGCGCCTGCTCGCCTTCCGTCCGAAGACGCCCGCCTCGCCGCCACAGCCCGCCACGGGCCCGCAGCCCGCCGCCGGTTAGCCCGCTCGCGTCATGCTTGGCATGGCAACTTCCCCTACGCCCGGAGGAGCGGGCGCACGCGGGACGTGTTGTCTTTCAGCCTGCATGACTTGAAGTGGATGCATGCAGCGCGTCGTGAGTGGGGTGTCACAGGCGGCGCGCGATGAACGTGGCATGGTGGGAAGCGCCATGCCTGTCAGCGTCTTCGACCTCTTCAAGATTGGAATTGGACCCTCCAGCTCGCACACGGTGGGGCCCATGCGCGCGGCCCGCACGTTCGTGGTGGGGCTGTCGGACGCGGGGCTCCTGGAGCGCGTGACGCGGCTCAAGGTGGAGCTGTTCGGCTCGCTGGGCGCGACGGGCAAGGGACACGGCAGCGACAAGGCGGTGCTGCTGGGCCTGCGCGGCGACACGCCCGAGGACGTGGACGTGGAGAAGGTGCCGGCCATCGTCGCGCACTGGCGCACGGAGGGGCGCGTGTCGCTGCTCCAGCGGCTGGTGCTCCCCTTCCGCGACGGCGAGCACCTGGTGATGCACAAGCGCAAGGTGCTGCCCTACCACCCCAACGGCATGCGCTTCACCGCGTTCAGCGAGGGCGGGGAGACGCTGGCCTGCCGCATCTACTACTCGGTGGGCGGCGGCTTCGTGGTGGACGAGCAGGCTGCGACGGGCACGGATCCGCTGCGCGCGGAGAGCGCGTCGGTGCCGCTGCCCTTCAAGTCCGCGGAGGAGCTGCTCAAGCACTGCGAGCGGGAGAAGCAGCCCATCAGCACGGTGATGCTGCGCAACGAACTGACGTCGCGGAGCGAGGAGGACATCCGGGCGGGGCTCCTGCGCATCTGGACGGTGATGCAGGCGTGCGTGACGCGCGGGTACACCACGGGGGGCATCCTGCCCGGCGGGTTGAAGGTGGAGCGGCGCGCGGCGGCGATGTACCAGCGGCTCATCAGCCGGCCGGAGGCGGGGCTCACCAATCCGTTGACGGTGCTGGACTGGGTGAACCTGTACGCGCTCGCGGTGAACGAGGAGAACGCGGCGGGCGGGCGCGTCGTCACGGCGCCCACCAACGGCGCGGCGGGCATCATCCCGGCGGTGCTGCACTACTACTGGCGCTTCGTGCCGGGAGCGAACGCGGACGGCGTGGTGCGCTTCCTCCTCACTGCGGGGGCCATTGGCTCGCTCTACAAGGAGAACGCGTCCATCAGCGGCGCGGAGGTGGGCTGCCAGGGTGAGGTGGGCAGCGCGTGCTCCATGGCGGCGGGAGGGCTCGCGGAGGTGCTGGGCGGCACGCCGTTGCAGGTGGAGAACGCGGCGGAGATCGCCATGGAGCACAACCTGGGGCTCACCTGCGACCCGATTGGCGGGCTGGTGCAGGTGCCCTGCATCGAGCGCAACGCGATGGCGTCCGTGAAGGCCATCAACGCGGTGCGCATGGCGCTGTCCGGCGACGGGAGGCACTTCGTCAGCCTGGACAAGGTCATCAAGACGATGCGCGACACCGGCCGCGACATGAAGGACAAGTACAAGGAGACCGCGCGCGGCGGCCTCGCGGTCAACGTCCTGGAGGTCGCGAACCTCAGCGTGGGCCTGCCGGAGTGCTGACGGCTCCGGTGGCTTGAAGCACGCACGCGCGTGGCGCGCGGGACGGACGCAGGCAGCAGCGCGCCACACCGGAGCGGCCAGGCCTACCGCCCGTGTGTCGCTTGTTGCGGACACAGGCACCGCCCTGAGACACACCGGCGCGGTCAGGCCTACAGCCCACGCGTGTCGCATGTGGCGGACGCAGGCAGCAGCGCGCCACACCGGAGCAGCCGAGCCTACCGCCTGCGCTTACCACCGCGCCCGGCGGACACGGGCACCGCCTTCGCCTTCACCACCGGCGCGGGCCGAGCGGAGAGCCACGCCTCGACCTCCTTCGACTGCGCCGTGCGCCCCGCGGACCTGAAGCGCGCGAGCGCCTGTGACGCCGCGTCGCGCGCCTCCGACTCCTCGCCCTCTGTCCACAGCGCCTGCGCCAGCGCGAAGCCGGACTCGCCCAGCGAGTCCTCCTGCACGTCCTTGAAGGACAGCGCCTGCTTCAGCGAGGCAATCGCGTCGCGCGTGCGGCCCAGGCCCAGCTGCGCCTGCCCCACTCCGTCCAGCGAGTAGTAGACCAGCTCGTCCTCTGCCCCCAGCTTCGCCTCCTTCACCTTCAGCGCTTCCTCGTAGTCCCGCAGCGCGTCCGGGTAGCGCTTGAGCGCGAGCAGGCTCATCCCCTCCTCGTCCAGCGCCTCCGCCAACTTCACGCTCTCGTTCCCCAGGAGCGTGCGGTGCAGCGACACCGACACCCGCGCGTGCTCCAGCGCCCCGGTGAAGTCCCGCTGTTCGCGCAGCGCCATGGACAGCGCCTGATGCCGGCGCGCCGTGTCCAGGTGCACGGGCCCCACCGCCTTCTCCGTCTGGGCAAGCGCGTCCTTCAGCACCGTCACCGCCTGCGCGCTCTTGCCCGTCTCCAGCAGCGTGCGCCCCAGCGTGAACGCCACCCGCGCCCGCTTGGGGTGCCCCTCCGGCAGCGCCTTCGCCAGGAGCCCCGACGCCTGCTCCAGCAGCTTCAGCGCGTCGTCCGGGTGGTCCTGCATCAGCGCGAGGTTGGCCGCGTTCACCTTCAGGTCGCTCTCCAGCACCGCGTCGCCACCCACGCGCTTGAGCGTCGCCTCGCCCAACCGGCCCCAGCGCTGCGCGAGCACGAACTGCTCCTGCTCGCCGTCCACGTAGAGCAGCTTGTTCATCACCGACACCGCGAGCCGGTCCGCCCTGCCGGCCTCCGCGTCGTAGACGGCCTGCTCCAGCACCGCGCCGCCCGCGGCCTTGTCGCCCAGCACCGCCTGCGCCCAGCCCAGGTGGAACCTCAGCTCCGCCATCAACGGCAGGTAGCCCGTGGCCATGACGCGCGCTTCCGCGGCCTTCGCCATCTCCAGCGCCTTGGGCATCCGGCTCAGGTCCACGCGGGCCTTCACCTCCGCCAGCGTCCCCTCCAGCGCATCCAGCTCCGCGCGCCTCGCGGGATCCGCCGGACGGGGCTGTAGCTCCGTCAGCGACTCCACGTCCGCGCAGTCGCCCGGCGAGGGCAGCGCGTACGCCGCGTCCAGCGACTTGTCCACCAGCGCCACGTCCGCCGTCTGCAACGTGGCCACCAGCGCGCCCAGGTCCTTGCGCCGCCGCTCCAGGCACACGAAGCGCTGCGACAACAGCTCTTCCGTCTGCACCTCGCGCACGCGCGTGTCCTCGCACGCAGCCGTGTGCTGCTTCGCCCACTCCGCGCCGTAGCCGTCCAGCACCACGCCCACCCGGCGCGCCATGTCCTGCGCCACCGGGCTCTTCGTCGCGAGGAACGACTGCATCACCTTCTCGCGCGCGTCCGGGCCCCAGCGCTCCGCCACCAGGGCCGGCGCCCCCTCGCACACCTGGGAGCGCGACCACGCCACCCCGCCCGCCACGCCCAGCACCACCGTGGCCGCCACCGCCGCTCCCGCGCGGCGCTGGAGCAGGGCGCGCCGCTCCCGCTGGCCCAGCACCGTCAACAGCTCCGCCATGGAGCGGAACCGGTCGCGAGGCTCCAGCGACAGTCCCTTCATCAGCGCGCGGCGCACCCACGCCGGCACCTTCGATTCGCGCGGCGGCTCCAGGATGGGCGACGGCGGCAGCACCTGCACCGCCGCGGCGCCCGTCACGCCGGGCTCGTCATCCGCGCCCCCCTGGGGCCGCAGCTGGGACGCCACCCGTGACAGCTCGTCCGGGTCGAACGGGCGGATGCCATACAGCGCGCGGTACAGCGCCGCGCAGAAACTGAATTGATCCGACCGCGAGTCCAGCAGCTCGCCCCGGAACTGCTCCGGGGACATGTACGCGGGCGTGCCCATCACCAGGCCCGCCTGCGTCAGCTGCGAGTTCAACGGCGAGTCGTCTCCCACCGGCCGCGTGCGCTCGCCGTCCTCGTCGTCGTCCTCCGCCTCGCCCATGGGCCGCGCCAGCCCGAAGTCCGTGACGTAGACGCGCCCGTCCTTGCCCACCAGCACGTTGGCCGGCTTGAAGTCCCGGTGCACCAGCCCCGCCGTATGCGCCGCCTCCAGGCCCCGCCCCGCCGCCAGGTACTTGTCC
>NZ_RAWF01000081.1:0-35341 GCF_003612075.1 Corallococcus sp. CA041A | reverse complement strand
GTGCAGGCCCCACCCCCGCTTCGTCCGGAACCGGCTATGACACGGCCCCAGGTCCAGGCCAGGAGGGCCCATGCCGCCGACGATGCCCGAGGGTGACTACGCACCCGTGCCCCGCCAGGGGTGGTGGAGCCGCAACTGGAAGTGGGCGGTGCCCGTGGGCTGTCTGGGGATGCTGGGCTCGTGCTTCTGCGTCGCGGCCATCGCCGTGGGCTGGGGCTACTCGTCGTTCAAGGACATGGGCGCGTACACGGACGCCATCGCGGAGGCCCAGGAGGATCCGCACGTGCAGCAGGCCCTGGGCGGCACCTTCAAGCCGGGCTTCCCCAGCAACACCCAGGTGAGCACCCGCAACGGCCGCACCCACGCGGAGTTCACCGTCCCGCTGGACGGCCCCAAGGCGGACGGCAACCTCCACGCCGTGGCCGACAAGAACGGCGAGGCGTGGATCTTCCGCACCCTCTACGTGCAGGTGGAGGACGGGCAGCGCATCGACCTGCTCGACACGGGCGAGCCCTCCGCCGAGCCGCCGGAGCCGGAGGTGCCCCACGAGCTGGAGCCGGAAGACGCCGAGCCGTCGGAGCCGCCCGCGCAGAAGAAGCCCGACACCGACATCGAGCTGTAGGGCTCCGTCGGAAATGACGAAGGGCGCGCCCCGGGATGTCCCGGTGACGCGCCCCACGGTGTCACGCCCCGCCGTCAGGACGGCGGAAGCGGACTACTTCAGCTTCTGGATGCCTTCGCGCAGCGCGGGCAGGACCTTGAAGAGGTCGTCCACGAGTCCGTAGTCGGCCACCTGGAAGATGGGCGCCTCCGGGTCCTTGTTGATGGCGACGATGGTCTTCGAGGACTTCATGCCGGCCAGGTGCTGGATGGCGCCGCTGATGCCCGCGGCGATGTACAGCTTCGGCGCGACGACCTTGCCCGTCTGACCGACCTGCAGGTCGTTGGGAACCCAACCCGCGTCGCACACCGCGCGGGACGCGCCCACCGCGGCGCCCAGCAGGTCCGCCAGCGCTTCGACTTCCTTGAAGTCGCCCTTGGTGCCGCGGCCACCGGACACCACCACGCTGGCCTCGGTCAGCTCCGGACGGGCGCTCTTCACCTCGTTGAAGGACACGAACTTCGTCTTGGAGGCCTCCAGCTTCGGCTGGAAGGACTTCACCTCGGCGGACGCGCCCGCGCCAGCGACCGCCGAGAACTCCGTGGCGCGGATGCTGATGACCTGCACCGGCGTGTTGAGCTTCACCTCGGCGAACACGTTGCCGGCCCACATGGGACGGGTGAACGTGATGTCCGCGCCACCGCCGTTGATGGCGGTGATGTCGGTGGCCATGGCGGCCTTCAGCCGGGCGGCGACGCGCGGCAGCAGGTCCTTGCCCTGCGCCGTGGAGGCCGCGCCCACGAAGGTGGCCTTCAGCTCCTGTGCCAGCCCGGCGATGACGGGGGCGTAGACCTCCGCGAGGTAGTGCTCGAACTCAGGAGCGGCGGCGGTGTGGATGGCCTTGGCGCCGGAGCCCTTGAGCTCCTCCGCCAGCTTGGACGGGTCCTTGGACAACAGGACGAGGTGCAGCTCGGCGCCGGCCTTGTCGGCCAGCTGCTTGCCCGCGGCGATGGCGTTCAGGGAGGCCTTGCGCAGGTTCCCGTCCGGCTGCTGCTCGGCGACGATGAGGACGATGGACATGGTGTCTGTCTCCGGAATCGTTGGAAGGGTTGGGAGCGCGGTCAGACGACCTTCGCCTCGTTGTGCAGCTTCTCCACCAGGGTGGCCACGTCCGGAACCTTGATGCCCGCCTTGCGCGCCGGAGGCGACGCCAGCTTGAGCACCTGGATCTTCGGGGCCACGTCCACGCCCAGCTTCTCCGGCGTCAGCTCCTCGATGGGCTTGCTCTTCGCCTTCATGATGCCCGGGAGGCTGGCGTAGCGCGGCTGGTTCAGGCGCAGGTCCGTGGTCACGACGGCGGGCAGCTGGACCTCCACGGTCGCGAGCCCGTTGTCCACTTCACGCACCACCTGGACGCTCTTCTTGTCCGCGGTCAGCTTCACCGCCGGCGCCTTGGCCTTCTCCTCCGCGCTCTCCAGCGACTCCACCTTGGAGGCGAACGTGGCCTGGCCCCAGCCCAGGAACTCGGCCAGGTACTGGCCCACCTGGTTCTGGTCGTCGTCGATGGACTGCTTGCCCAGGAGGACGACGTCCGGCTTCTGCAGCTCCACGACCTTCTGGAGCAGACCGGCGATGCCCAGCTGATCCAGCGGGCCCGTGTGGTTCACCCACACGGCCTTGTGCGCCCCCATGGCCAGCGCGTGGCGCAGCTGCTCCTGCACGTCCTTGGGACCGATGGAGACGACCACCACCTCGCCGCCATGGGCCGCGGCCAGGCGCAGGCCCTCTTCCACGCCGATTTCATCGAAGGGGTTGATCTTGTACTTCAACCCCTCCTTCACGATGTCCGAGCCGTCCGGCTTCACCTTGATCTTCGACTCGGGATCTTCCACGCGCTTGGCGGTGACGAGAATCTTCACGGCGGGCTCTCCTCAGTGGGGAGTGTTTGGAAATCGGGGCGGCTTGACGCGTCGCGCATCAGGGCCGGAGTAATAGACATCCGCACACGGCGGCGGCAACGGGAAAGCCCCGCCGGGCACAGTTTTGCTTTTCTACCTGAACAGTTCCTTCGCGATGACCAGGCGCTGCACCTGGCTCGTGCCCTCGTAGACCTGGATGAGCTTGGCGTCGCGCATCAGCTTCTCCACGGGGTAATCCTTCATGTAGCCGTAGCCGCCGAACACCTGCACCGCGTCCGTGGCGACCTTCATGGCCATGTCAGCGGCGAAGCACTTCGCATAGCTGGACTGGAGGGTGTTGCGCTGTCCTTCATCCAGCACCTGCGCGCTCTCGTAGGTGAGCAGGCGCGCGGCGTGGGTGTTCATGGCCATCTCCGCCAGCATGAACTGGACGGCCTGGTGCTCGCGGATGGGCTTGCCCATCGTCTGGCGCTGCGCGGAGTACTCCAGCGAGTGCTCCAGCGCCGCGCGGGCGATGCCAATGGAGATGCTCGCGGTGAGCGGGCGGCTGTTGTCCAGCGTGGCCATGGCGATCTTGAAGCCCTCGCCCTCCTCGCCGATGCGGTTGGCGGCCGGGACACGCACCTCGTCGAACGTGACGGTGGTGGTGTTGCTGGCGCGCTGGCCCATCTTGTTCTCGTGCTTGCCGGTGGTCAGGCCCTGCGGACGGCCCTCCACGACGAAGCAGGTGATGCCCTTGTGCTTCTTGCCCTTGTCCAGCGTGGCGAACACGGTGAACTGATCCGCGTAGCCGGCGTTGGTGATGAAGCACTTGCTGCCGTTGAGGACGTACTCGTCACCCTCGCGGCGCGCGGTGGTGCCCATGGCCGCCACGTCCGAACCCGCGGCGGGCTCCGTGAGACAGAAGCAGCTGAGCTTGAGCTTCTCCCCAAAGGGGGCCAGCAGGCGCTTCTTCTGGTCGTCCGTGCCGTGGAGGATGATGGGCAGGTTGGCCAGGTCGTTGGCGATGAGGGACGTGGCCACGCCCGCGCAGCCCCACGCCAGCTCCTCGCACACGATGACCTGCTCCAGGTGCGTCAGGCCCACGCCGTTGTACTCGGACGGGATGGCCATGTTGAGCAGGCCCAGCTCGAAGGCCGCGGAGATGAGGTCCTTGGGGAAGTCGGAGGTCTCGTCGTAGTGGGGGGCCTTGGGGCGCACCACGTCACGGGCGTACTTGCGCGCGGCGTCCTGCAAGGCGCGCTGGGACTCGCTGAGCTGGAAATCCATGGGGCGTGCTCCGGGAGGGTTGATTCAAATATCAATCCGCTCCTCCTGCCATACCGCTCCCGCCGTCCAGGCGCCAGCCCCCGCGAGGGTCCCCCCGTCGTTCCAGGGACACCGGAACGGCAGGGGGACGGCCGGGTGGCTACTTCCCGGCGGGCTTGCCCTGCTTGGGGACCTTTTCCCAATCCGCGAGGAACTTCTGGATGCCCGCGTCGGTGAGGGGGTGGTTCGCCAGCTGGGTGATGACGTTGTAGGGCAGCGTGGCCACGTCCGCGCCCAGGCGCGCGGCCTGGAGGACGTGGACGGGGTTGCGCACGCTGGCCACCAGCACCTGCGTGGTGAAGTCGTAGTTCTGGTAGATCTCCAGGATGTGGGCGATGAGCTCCATGCCGTCCTGGGAGATGTCGTCCAGCCGGCCCACGAAGGGCGACACGTACGTGGCGCCGGCCTTGGCGCACAGCAGGGCCTGGTTGGCGGAGAAGCAGAGGGTGACATTGGTGCGGATGCCGTCGGCGGTGAGCGCCTTGACGGCCTTCATGCCCTCCACGCCCATGGGAATCTTCACCACGACGTTGTCGTGGATCTTCGCCAGGCCCTGGCCTTCCTTGATGAGCTCCGGGGCCGTCAGCGACACGCACTCGGCGCTGATGGGACCGTCCACGATGGAGCAGATCTCCCGGATGGTCTCTTCCAGGTTGCGGCCGACCTTGGCCAGCAGTGACGGGTTGGTGGTGACGCCGTCCACGCAGCCCATGTCGTGGGCCTTGCGGATTTCGCCGACGTCCGCGCTGTCGATGAAGAACTTCATGCCGTCCCCTCGGTTTCCGGTGGTGAAGAAGGTTTCCCCGGCCACGGGCGGCCGGGCGGGCAGGCCGTAGCCCAGGCCCCCCCATGCGTCAAGGATGGCCGCCCACGGCGTGGCGGAGTAGAGGTAGCGCCCATCCATGGCCCGCGCTCCCCGCTCCACCGCCAAGAAGCCCAAACTGCGTGCCCTCCCCGGCCGCGCGCCGTCCCCCGCCCCCGTCAATCCTCGGGCCCGGGACGCGGATGACGAGGCCGCGCTCACCTACGCGCGCGGCGTGCTGGAGGCGGAGGCCCGCGCGATCCTGGGCGTCACGGACCGGCTGGGGGACGCGTTCCTGCGCGCGCTGAAGCTGGTGCGCGACTGCCCGGGCCAGGTGGTGGTGACGGGCATGGGCAAGGCGGGCCACATCGGCCAGAAGCTGTCCTCCACGCTGGCGTCCACCGGTATCCGCTCCGTGTTCCTCCACCCCGCGGAGGCCGTGCACGGCGACCTGGGCCGCGTGGGCGCGGGCGACGTCATCCTCGCGCTGTCCAACAGCGGCAGCACGGAGGAGCTGCTGCGCCTGTTGCCCCTCTTCAAGCGCATGGGCACGCCGGTGGTGGCGCTCACCGGGGACGCGGACAGCCCGCTCGCGAAGGGCGCGGAGGTGGTGCTGGACATCGGCCGGATTGAAGAGGCCTGCCCCATGGGCCTGGTCCCCACCGCGTCCACGGCCGCGCTGCACGCCGTGGGCGACGCGCTGGCGATGACGCTCTTGCGCTCACGGCCCTTCGGGCGGGACGACTACGCGCTGCTGCACCCGGGCGGGAAGCTGGGGCGCTCCGTGCTGCGCGTCTTTGAATTGATGCGCACGGGCCCCGCGAACCCGCTGGTGCTGGACACCGCGCGGCTGTCCCAGGCGGTGGTGGTGATGACCAACACGCCGGGCCGGCCGGGCGCCGCGTGCGTGGTGGACCGCGACGGGAAGCTGGAGGGCATCTTCACGGACGGCGACCTGCGCCGACTGGTGGAGCGGGGCCACACGGACTTCGAGGTGCCGGTGCGGCAGGTGATGGGCAAGCGCCCGCGCTGCATCACCCCGGACACGCTGGTGCTCACCGCCGCCACGCAGATGCGCGAGCTGAGGGTGGACCAGCTGCCCGTGGTGGACGTCGAGGGCCGCGCGGTGGGCCTGCTCGACGTCCAGGATCTGCTGGCGGCGAAGTTCGTGTAGCTACTGCGACAGCTTCGCCTGGAGCGCGGCCTTGTTGGGGTAGTTGGGCACGTCCTGGGCCAGCTTCTCCCAGAGGGCCTTGGCGCCCTTCGCGTCGCCCTTGGCGAGCAGCGTGTCGCCCAGCTTCTCCACCGCGCCCGCGTCGGACTCCAGCGCCACGCTCCACACGCGCGCGCCCATGGGACGGCCCAGGCCCACCAGCGCCCAGGCCATGCCCGCCTTGGCGCGGCCGTTCTCCGGCTGGAAGGGCACCACGCGGGTGTAGTTGGCCAGGGCCTCCTGGTAGCGGCCGCGCGCCAGGTGCTCCTCGCCTTCATCCACCAGCTTGGTGAGGCCCGCCTCCAGCTCCGGCGTGCGCTCGGTGTTCTTCACCGCGTCCACCATCTCCGGCGACAGCGGGCGCGGCGCGTCCGACGGCAGCGCGGCGGCCTGCGCGGTGGACTGGGACAGGCGCACCTTGCGGTCCGCGGCGCGCGACGCGAGCCACTTCTTCCGGCCGCCCGCCTTCACCGTCTCCTCGATGCGCACGCTCAGCTCGCGGGCCATGGCCGCGCGCTGGGATTCCGGGTGCGACGTCACCAGCGCGTCGAAGCCCTCGCGCGCGGACTTGAGCGCCTGGAGGTCCTCGCCCTTCGTCTCGAAGAGCAGCGACGAGTGGGCATAGAGCGCTTCTTCGTGGCGGGGCGCCACCTCCAGCACACGCGCGTACGCCTTCAGCGCGTTGGCGCTGTCACCGCTCAGGTACAGCGCGTTGCCGCGCAGCACGTCCACGTCCAGCGCGGGCACCAGCGCGGCCAGGGCGCACGCGGCGGCGCCGGCGGCGTCCCCGGACTTCGCGCGGGCCTGCGCCACGGCCGCCATGGAGTCCAGCGCCTGGCCCGGCGTGAAGCCGCAATTGGCGGCCTCCGGGGTGGGGATGGCGGCATTGCCCAGCTTCTTGCGGGACGCGAGGAACAGCGCGCGCACGCCGTCCGCCTTGGCCTGCGCCTGGCCCAGGTAGGACAGCGCCTCCGCGTTGCGGCCGTTCATGTAGTAGAGCTTGCCCAGCGACGAGGCGATCTCGAAGGTCTTCTCCCGCTCGCGCAGGCCTTCGGACGAGTCGAGCTGCTTCATCAGCTCCTCGGCGGAGGGCGGCAGCTTGTTCGTGTCCACCGTGGGGTGGCCCGACGGCAGCGGCGTGCCCGGCGCCACGGGGGAGCCCGCGGGCATCGTGGGGTGGCCGGCGGGCAATGCGCCGTTGGGGGCGGCGCCCATGCCGGTAGGCGACGCCTGGGTGCCGGGCGGAATCGTGGGGTGGCCGGGAGGCAGGGAGGTGGGCTCGGCCGCGAGCAGCGCGGTCGTGGCCAGGACGAGGGACAGGCTCATAGTTCGTGGACGGGGAAACGGGCGCCCATGTCGGGCCAGAAGAGGGCCTCGCGCTTGCGGACGTCCTGGGGGGCGAGCTTCGCGAGCAGTTCCTGCACCGTCACGCCCAGCACCGGGTGGCGGGCGTCGGGGGCCAGCTCCGCCAGGGGCTCCAGCGCGAAGCGGCGCTTGTGCAGTTCAAGGTGGGGCACCTGGAGGTTCGCGTCCGCGACGACGGAGTGGTCCTCTTCGTCCCACAGGAGGATGTCCAGGTCGATGGTGCGCGGGCCCCAGCGCTGCATCCGGCGGCGGCCCAGGTCCTGCTCAATCCGCTGGAGGATGCACAGCAGGCGCTGCGGCGTCAGGTCGCACTCCAGCGCCACCACGGCGTTGAGGAAGCGCGGCTGCGCGGGCCCCACCGGGGCCGAGTCATAGAGGGAGGAACAGCCCAGCACCGACACCGCGTCGATGCACGACATCGCGGCAAGGGCGGCCACGAGGTGGGACTCGCGGTCGCCCTCGTTGGAACCCAGTCCTACATAGACGGTCGCACTCAAGGCTCCATCTCAACCGGGTTCACCAGGGTTCCGATTCCCTCCAGCTCCACCTCCACCGTGTCCCCGGCCTCGAGCGCGCCCACGCCGGACGGAGTGCCCGTGCTCACCAGGTCGCCGGGCAGCAGCGTCATGATGTGGGAGATGAAGGAGACCAGGCGGGCGGGGCTGAACACCATGTCGGACGTGCGGCCATCCTGGCGCACCTGTCCGTTCACCCGGCACACCACCCGCAGGTCCGCGGGGGACAGGCCCGTCACGGCCCAGGGGCCCGCGCAGGCGAAGGTGTCGTAGCCCTTGGCGCGGGTGTGCTGGATTTCCTTGCGCTGGATGTCGCGCGCGGTGACGTCGTTGAAGCAGGTGAGGCCCCAGATGGCGCGCGCGGCGGTGGCCTCGTCCGCGTTCTTCAGGCGCTCACTGATGACGAGCGCCAGCTCCGCTTCGTAGTGCACTTCCTGGCTCGCCTTGGGGAGGCGGATGGGCGAGCCGGGGCCGTTGAGCGCGGTGGAGGGCTTGGTGAAGATGAGCGGCTCCGTGGGGATGGGCTTGCCCATCTCCTCCGCGTGCTTGCGGTAGTTCTGGCCGATGCAGACGACCTTCGACGCGTCCGACGGCGTGAGCAGCGTGAGGCCCTTGAGCGAACGGCGCAGGCCGGTCTCCTTGCCGCCGGCCCACGGCGCGGCGGTGAGCACCACCACCTCGTTGCCGTCGACGCGGCCGTAGCTGGCACGGCCCTCGACCTGGAAGCGGCAGTAACGGGCGGTCATGTCTTCCCCTGGAGGCCGAGCACGTCGGCCATGTCATAGAGTCCCGGAGCGCGGCCCGCCACCCAGCGCGCGGCCCTCAGCGCCCCTGTCGCGAACTGATCACGGTTCGTCGCGCGGTGGGTGAGCTCGATGCGCTCGCCCTCGCCGAAAAAGTAGACGGTGTGCTCGCCCACGACGTCCCCGCCGCGCAGCGCCTGCACGCCAATCTCACCCGGCGGGCGGGCGCCCGTCTGCCCCTCGCGCGCGAAGGTGAGGTCGTCCTTCGTGCGGCCCAGCGCGTCCATCAGCACCTCCGCCAGCTTGAGCGCGGTGCCGCTGGGCGCGTCCTTCTTCATGCGGTGGTGCGCCTCCAGCACCTCCACGTCGAACGACGGGCCCAGCACGCGCGCCAGCTCCGCCGCCATGCGGATGACCAGGTTCACGCCCACGGACATGTTGGGCGCCGCGACAATGGGAATCCGCTTCGCGTGCGCTTCCAGCTGCGCGCGCCCTTCCGGCGTGAAGCCCGTGGTGCCCACCACCAGCGCCACGCCGCGCTCGGCGCAGATGCGCGCGTGCTGCAACGTGGCCTCCGGGCCGGTGAAGTCCACGACGACGTCCGCCTTCGCGCCGTCCAGCGCGCGGCCCAGGTCGTCGTGCGCAATCACGTCCAGCGGCGCGCCCAGCCGGGCCACGAGCCCCGCGTCCTGACCGGAGAGGGGGCTGCCCGGGCGCACCGTGGCGCCCACCACCGGAAGGTCGCTGGCGGCCTTCGCCAGGCGCACCAGCGTGCTGCCCATGCGGCCGGAGATGCCGGTGATGACGGTGCGGGTCATGGCGCGCTTTCCCTTCAGGCCTTCAGCAGGCCCAGCCCGGACAGCTCGGCCTTCAACTTCGCGGCGTTCGCCTCGCCCATGGGCACGAGCGGCAGCCGGACTTCCGGACCGAACATGCCCATCAGGTGCAGCGCCCACTTCACCGGGATGGGGTTGGACTCCACGAAGAGCAGCCGGTGCAGTGCGTTCATCCGCACCTGGAGGCCGCGCGCCTTCGCGATGTCGTTGCTCCGCGCCGCCGCCACCAGGTCCGCCATCATGCGGGGCGCGACGTTGGAGGACACGGAGATGACGCCCTTGCCGCCGCACGCGATGAAGGGCAGCACCGTGAAGTCGTCGCCGGACAGGAACGTCATCCGGTCGCCGCACTTCTCCACCAGGTCCACCGCGCGGATGAGGTTGCCCGTGGCCTCCTTCAGCGCCACGACCTCCGGGATGTCACACAGCTGGAGCACCGTCTCCGGCAGCAGGTCCACGCCCGTGCGGCCCGGCACGTTGTAGGCGATGAGCGGGAAGCCCGGGTGCGCCTTCGCGATGGCGCGGTAGTGCTCCACCAGGCCCGCCTGCGTGGGCTTGTTGTAGTAGGGCGTGACGATGAGCGCGCCGTTGGCGCCCACCTCGCGCGCGCGGCGCACGGAATCCATCGTCTCGCGCGTGCTGTTGCTGCCCGCGCCCGCCACCACCGGCACGCGGCCCTTCACCTCGTCCACGACGACAGCGATGGCGCGCGCGCGCTCGTCCGCATCCATGGTGACCGCTTCGCCGGTGGTGCCCATGGGCAGCAGCACGTTCGTGCCGCCTTCCAGCTGGAAGCGCACCAGGGCCCGGAAGGCCCCCTCGTCCAGCGCGCCGTCGAGGAACGGAGTCGCCAGCGCCGTCATGGAGCCTTCGAAGGTCTTCATTCCGGCGCTTATACGTTCAGGCCCGCTCACCGCGCCAGAGGTCCTCGACGCGCTCGCGCTCCCGTACGACACGCCAGGCCGCTCCGTCCACCAGCACCTCCGCCGGCCGGGGCCGCGAGTTGTAGGTGGAAGCCATGCTCATCCCGTAAGCCCCGGCGCTCATGAAGGCGTACAGGTCGGCCTGGCGGGGCAGCACCAGGGGGCGCGCCCGCGCGAGCACGTCCGTGGACTCACACACCGGCCCCACGACGTCCACCTCCACGTCCCGGCCGCGGCGCTTCACCACCGGCTGGAGGTCATGGTGCGCTTCGTAGAGGGCCGGGCGCAGCAGGTCGTTCATGCCCGCGTCGACGACGACGAAGGTCCGCGCTTCGGTGGGCTTCCGGTACAGCACGCGCGTGAGCAGCACGCCCGCGTTGCCCACGAGCGCCCGCCCCGGCTCCAGCAGCAGCGTGGCCCCGGTGGCCTCCGTCGCGTTCAGCACCGTGCGCGCGTACTCCTGGGGGCTGGGCGGCGTCTCATCCGAATAGGTGATGCCCAGCCCGCCACCCACGTCCAGGTACTCCAGCGCGTGGCCCCGGGCCTTGAGCGTGACGTAGAGGTCCGCCACCTTGGTGAGGGCGGCCTTCATGGGGGCGGTGCGCGTGAGCTGCGAGCCGATGTGGCAGTCCAGCCCCAGCGCCTTCAGCCCCTTCATCTTCTTCGCCTTCGCGTAGAGGGCGACCGCCTCCTCGAAGGGCACACCGAACTTGGACGTCTTCAGGCCGGTGGAGATGTAGCGGTGCGTGCGCGCGTCCACGTCCGGGTTCACGCGCAGGGCGAACGGCGCGCGCTTGCCCAGCTTGCGCCCCACGGCATCCAGCGACTCCAGCTCCTCCGCGCTCTCCACGTTGAAGAGCAAGAGGCCCTGGGACAGCGCCTGGGCCATCTCGTCCGGCGTCTTGCCCACGCCCGCGAACACCGTCCTGCCCGGTTCGCCGCTGGCCTGCTTCACGCGCGCCAGCTCGCCGCCGGACACGATGTCGAAGCCGCTGCCCAGCCTGGCGAAGAGGCCCAGGATGGCCAGGTTGGAGTTGGCCTTCACCGAGTAGCAGATGAGGTGCTTCTGCCCCTGGAACGCCTCCGTCACCGCCTGGAAGCGCTCCGTGAGCGCGGCGGTGGAGTAGACGTACGTGGGGGTGCCCACCGCGTCCGCGATGGCGGGCAGCGGCACCTTCTCGGCGTGCAGCACGCCCTTCTGGTGGTGGAAGAAGCTCACTCGGGCAGCCCGGCGTCCACGGTGGACGGAGGCACCGTGGGGCCGGAGGGCTCCACGGGTCCGCGTGGCGATTGCTGCGCGGGAATCGTCTCCGCCGTGGGCGCGGGCAGCGGCGCCGGCCGGGGCGCGCGGGGGCTGCCCTTGATGCCGCACGCCACCAGCGCGAACGTCAGGCTGGCGGCGGCGAACAGCCGCGGGAGGGAGGAGCGCATGGGCTAGAACCGGATGGCCAGCATGCCGCGGATGGCGTGCGCGGTGCTGAGCTCCTGGCCCGGCAGGTTCAGGTCCTTGAGGCCGTCCAGCGGGAAGAGGATGCCGTAGTCGATGCCCGCCACGAAGCCGTCCTCGGTGATGTAGCGCGCGCCGATGTCCGCCTCCAGGCCCAGGCTCTTGCTGATGTAGGACGGCGTCGACTCCGCGTAGAACGCCTGCGAGTAGATGACGCTGCCGTAGACGTCGAAGCCCTCCGCGATGGAGTACTTGAGGCCCGGCTTCACGTAGAACGCGTCGGTGACGCCATTGAGGATGGACCGCCACAGGATGACGTCCACGCGGTAGTCGCGGTTGAAGCGGAAGTTGCGGATGGCGTTGTCGCTGCAGCCGCCGTTGTCGCAGCTGTACTGACGGCCCTCCACGTCGCCCGGCGCGGTGTTGCCATCCGAGCCCGAGCCCTGACGGCCCGGGTAGTTGCCGAAGCCCGGCGCCCTGTCACCGGAGGCGAAGCCCATCTCGATGCCCAGGTGCAGCTTGTTCTCGATGACGTGGAACTCCGTCTGGAGCACGCCGCCGAACTGCGCGATGCGCAGCGACTGGGTGGTGGGGTCGTTGGCCGTGAGGGCGCGCCCGTCGATGGAGCCCAGCTGCGCGGCGAACTCGGCCTCGATGCGGAACTTCTTCTCCTCGTACTTGAACCACAGGTCCGGGATGTAGAGCGTGCCGCCGCGCGGGACGAACGCCGGCGTGGTGACGGTGATCGGGTTGGAGGGGTTCGCCACGTCGAACGGGACGCCCGTCTCCGACAGGGTGGAGTACCGCTGCGTGCGGTAGGTGAAGTACAGGCCGTAGTTGAGGACGCCCTGGTTGTTGTCCAGCTTGGCCTTCTGCTGCTGCTCGGTGTCGCGCCGCGCGATGGCCAGCACCAGGCTGTGCGCGTCGTCGGACTGGGTGAGGTCCACCGGCTCGCCCAGGGTGTTGGCCTTCTCCGTGGACAGGCCCTCCGAGTTGAAGTCCAGCATGGGCGTCACGTACCAGCCGGCGAACGGCTCCGTGACGAACTGGATGCGGTCCACCGTGTCGCCGTAGTCGCAGTCCAGGCAGTTGCCGTCGTTGCGCAGCATGCCCAGGCCCCAGTGGCTGCCCATGCGGCCGAAGCGCAGGATGCCCACCGGCGTCGTCACCTCACCGTACGCGCGCCGCACGATGACGGAGTCCTTGAACGCGTTGACGGCGGAGTTGGACGGGGACTCGTTCTCAGAGAAGAGCGTGAAGTTGTTGCGCCCATCCCCGCTGTAGGCGCTGTCCGGGTTGGAGCCCAGGAGGACGTTGTCCAGCGCGTCCACCTGCGCCTTGATGCGCACGTCCTCGGAGACGTTGAAGGACGGGTCCAGGCGGAAGCGCATGTTGGCGCCCGCCTGGGTCTGCTCGGAGGCGGAGCGCGGCGAGCGCGTCCACAGCTGGCGGCCCAGGGGCGTGCCGGAGGGCAGCGCGGGCTTGCCCAGGTCGAACTTGTAGAAGAGCACGGGGCGGACGCGCAGGTAGCCGTCCAGCGTGAACAGCTCCAGCTTGCGCTTCTCCTCCGTCCACTCCTCCTGCCAGTCGTTGTTGGCCACGGCCTGGGTGGCCGTCTGCGCGCGGATGTCCTCGCGCAGCTCCTGACGCGTGGCCTCCAGGCGCTGCTCCAACTCCTCGCGGCTGACGGAGCCCTCCGTGGTGGGGGCGGGGGAAACGGCGGCCGGAGCCGCGGGAGCCGCGGCGGGAGCCGACTCCTGGGGTGCCGAAGGCGTGGTGCCACCATCGGGCACCGGCGTCTGCGCGGTGGCCGTGGACGAGGCGACGAGCAGCGCCGCCAGCAGGACGTGAGACATGGTCAACGGTCTCCGGGGCCGCGACATGACGCGGCCGGGTGTAAAGGGCGGGCGATTCAAGCCATGCCCCCCTGGGGTGTCAACGTCTACGGGATCGGGGTTTCGGGCCGATGACGGCGGAAGCCGGCCCCTTCCCCGCCGCCGTCCCCTTCCGGGACGCGCGGACAGCAACCATGGAGAGCGGCTGACATTTCGGACAGAAATGCGTGGTGCGCCCACCCTGGGTGAAGGACTCCACCGTCGTTCCGCACTTCGAGCACGGCCCGTTCGCCCGTCCGTAGACGCGGAAGCGGTTCACGGAGCCCGCCTCCTCTAGGTAGGTGATGTCCTCGCCTTCCTGCTCCTTGAAGGCGAAGTCGAACGCGGCGTGGATGGCCTTGGCCAGGTGCTTCCAGTCGTCAGGCGTGAGGGTGCCGGGCTTGCGCGCCGGGTGCAGCCCCGCGCGGAAGAGCGCCTCCGCGGCGTGGATGTTGCCCAGGCCCGCCACGCGGCCCTGGTCCATCAGCGCCACCTTCAAGTCCTGCTTGGAGTCCCCCACCGCCTCCTGGAGCTGGGGGCCGGTGAGCCCTTCCGTCAGGGGGTCTCTCCCCAGGGCCTTCACCGAGGGCAGCTCCCACAACTCCTTCGCGGGCACGGGCTCCATGCGGCCAAAGAGGCGTGGATCACTGAAGTGGACCACGTGGCCGTCATCCAGGTGGAAGCGGGCGCGGCTGTGGGGGACGGGCTCGCCTTCCTTCCGGCGCACGAACTTGCCCGTCATGCCCAGGTGGGCCATCAGGCCGTGGCCGCCCTCCAGGCTGAGCAGCAGGTACTTCCCCTTGCGTTCCAGGGCGGTGACGCGTCCGGTGAGCCGGGTGAAGTGGGGCAGCTCCGCCCCCCGGAAGACGCGGGTGGGGTCCGCTTCCGCGCGCACGATGCGGTGGCCCTTGAACCAGCGCTCCAGGTTGCGCCGGGCGATCTCCACTTCCGGTAGTTCAGGCATCCAGGCGCCGGGGCATACCACCGGACTGTCTCCGGTGCATGTCCCCCGGTGGATGGCGCGCCGGGAAGGTGCTTGCCCGGAACGTGGCGGCACGGCTACGACGGGCCGCGAAGGCCTCCAACCCCCAAGAGAAGGACGACTCGCCCATGCAACGGATGGTCACCGCACTCCTGACCCTCACCCTGGCCTCGGGCCTCTCCACGGGCTGCGCCAAGCAGCGCGTGGGCGCGGAGAAGGCGATTGCCAGTGTCCTCATCTCCGACGAGCAGGAGAACCAGCTCGGCCTCCAGGTGAAGAAGGAGCTGGAGACGAAGGAGAACATCAAATACGTGGAGGACCCGCAGGTGCTGGAGTACGTCCGCGGCATCTCCGGGCCCATCCTCGCGCAGGCCAACAAGGACCGCTCCGGGGTGAAGTGGAAGGTCAACGTCATCAATGACCCGAAGACGGTCAACGCCTTCGCCACGCCGGGCGGCTTCCTCTACGTGTACACGGGCCTGCTGCTCGCGGCGGACACGGAGGCGGAGCTGGCGGGCGTGATGGCGCACGAGGCGGGCCACGTGGTGGGCCGTCACTCCGCGCGCGCCATGGTGAACGCCTACGGCCTGCAGGCCATCACCCAGGTGGCGCTGGGCCAGAACCCGGGCACGGCCGCGCAGATCGCCGCGCAGCTGGCGGGCGGCGGACTGCAGCTGGCGCACGGCCGCAGCGAGGAGACGGAAGCGGACGAGTACGGCGCGAAGTACTCCTCCGCCGCGGGCTTCGACCCCAACGGCCTCATCACCTTCTTCCAGAAGCTCCAGAAGGAGCAGGGCTCCACGCCGGGCGTGCTCAAGTGGCTGTCCACGCACCCCACCAACGAGGACCGCATCGCGCACCTGCGGAAGATCATCGCGCAGCAGGGCCTCAAGGGTGACCGCAACACCGCGGGCGGGCTGACGGCCATCCAGGCGAAGCTGCCCAAGCAGTAGTCACCCCTTTTCCGGTCCCCGGCGCTCTCAGTGCACGGACGGGTTGTCACTCCCGTCCTGCTCGAGCCCCGGGGGCTCCGGATCCTTGCCCTCCGCCACGCGGCGCTTGCGCTTGAACAGCGCGAGCCGCGTCTTCCGGGCGCTGGCGGCGCTCTTGGCCGCGCCGGGCGTCTTGAGGGGCGGCTCCAGGGGCGCGGGCTGGCCGAAGTCCCTCGCGCCCTTGGCCTTCCCCTGCGCGGAGGCGTGTTCGAGGATGGCGTTGAGCTCCCCTCCGAGGATGAAGATGAGCCCGGAGATGTAGAGCCACAGCAGCAGCACCACCACGCCACCGATGGAGCCGTAGGTGACGTCGTACTTGCCGAAGTGCTCCACGTACTGGGTGAAGCCCCAGGTGCTGCCCAGCCACGCCAGCGTGCCAAGCACGGAGCCCGGGGTGATGTACTTGAAGCGCTGCTTCACATCCGGCAGCAGGTAGTAACAGAGCGACAGCATCAGCATCACCAGCGCCGCGGTGAAGGGCCAGCGCAGCCAGGACCAGACGAGGTGGAACTCGTCGATGAGCGCCAGCTTGTCCGCCGCCCACGCCCCCACGCGCCCTCCCAGGAGCAGGATGGCGAAGGACAGGGGAATCAGCAGGCCGCCCATCAGCGTCACCATCAGCGCCAGGCCCTGCGTCTTCCAGTAGGGCCGGGACTCCGATACGTCGTAGGCCAGGTTGAGCGCCTTGCGCAGGGCATCCACGCCGCGCGACGCCGTCCACAGCGCCACGACGAGACCCACGGTGAGCAACCTGGGGCGCGTCTCCCCGACGATGGAGGTCAGGTGCTGGCTCACCACGCCCAGCGCGTCGCCGGGCACCAGCGGGCGGATGCGCTCCATCATCGCGTCCACGGCGCCGGGCGCGAACGGCATGTACGCCACCAGAGTGACGAGGAAGAACAGGAAGGGGAACAGGGAGAAGATGAAGTAGTAGGACAGCTGCGCCGCCACGTCGGTGACGGTGTCCTCTTCAATCTCCTTCCAGAAGCGACGCGCGAACTCCCTCCACGTCAGGTACTTGAGCCGTGGCAGCCCCATGTGCTTCCCCCTCCGGGTCTGTGGGGAGCCAATGTGGGGTCGGTCCGGGCATTCGGCAGCAGGCAGCCGGACGAGCGCTCGCGGTCGGAGGCGCTGGCGACGTGCCGGGTGTTGAACGCTAGACGAGCCCGGAGGGCAGGTAGCGGCCCAGCAGCGGGCGCAGGCGGCTCTTCACGTCCGCGGGGATGCGGGTGCGGTCGGTGAAGATGGCCAGCGCGAGCGCGCTGGCGCAGCGGCAGGTGGTGGGCGTGCTCGCGATGCGGGGCAGCGCGCGGCGCAGGAGCGCGGCGCCGTGGGCGGTGACGGCGTCCAGCCGCTGGGTGAACTGCGGCAGGAGCGCTTCGGGCTCCTGGCCCACGGGCTGCGAGCGCCAGGAGTCGTGGTCGGTGGGCAGCGCGATGAGGGCGTAGTGCAGCTCCGCCTCGCGGGCGAGCCGCGCCTCCGGCATGGCGGTGAGCCCCACCAGGTCCCCGCCCCACGTGCGGTACAGCTGGCTCTCCGCCTGGGTGCTCAAGGAGGGGCCCTCGATGCAGACGTAGGTGGCGGAGGAGTGCACCTCCGTGTCGCTCGTCGTATCGCTCTTGGGGGCCGCGTCGATGAGCGTCTGGCGCAGGGTGGCGCAGAAGGGCTGGGCCAGCTCCACGTGCACTGCGACGTCGTCGTAGAACGTGCAGGGGCGGCGGTAGGTCCGGTCGATGACCTGATCCGGCAGGGCCAGGTGCAGCGGCTGGATGGAGTCACGAAGGCTGCCCACGGTGCCGGTGGCGAGGACGTGGGTGACGCCGAGCGTCTTCAGGGCGAAGAGGTTGGCGCGGTAGGGGGCGCGGGTGGCGTTGTGGACGTGGCCCTGGCCGTGGCGGAAGACGAAGAGGATGGGGACGCCGTCCAGCTCCGTGGCGATGAGTGGGGCGCTGTGGGGCCCGAAGGGCGTCTCCACGGAGAGGTGTTCGCCGCGCCCCTGGAGTCCCAGGGCCTGGTAGAGGGCCTGGCCCCCGATGATGCCCACCTTGACCGCCGCCATGCGTCTCCTCTCGCCCGGTCGCCGGGCGTAGGCCTGACGATATCGCGGGGGGCTCGCCCAGGAAGCTCGGAAGACTGGTAGCTTTCACATTTGCCATGCGTCTTCTTCCGCGCCTCGTCGTCCTCAGCTTCCTGTTTGGAACCCCTGCCCTGGCCGGTCCCGTCCCGCCCGGATGCGAGGAGGACGCCACCATGTGCAAGGAGGACTGCACCATCGAGTACGGCGGCAACGGCGCCGCCCTCAAGAAGCTGACGCGCTGTTTCGACGGCTGCCTGACGACGCGCAACCAGTGCACCCGCCAGTTCAACGCGGTGAACAACCGGGCGCCGGACGCACCGGAGGCCGCGCCCGAGCGCCGGACGAGCAAGACGGAAGCGGCCAAGCTGCGCGAAATCGAGGAGAAGGACCGCCGCCGCGAGGAGGATCCTTTCGGCGACGAAGAGAACAAGCAGCCGCGCGCGCGACCGGTGCGCGACTCCTACGATGATCCGCCGGAGCCGCCCCCGGAGCGCACGGGCTACCGCGCGTCGGACGAGAAGCCCGCGAAGAACAACGGGCGGCCTCAGGCGGCCGTCCCGGCGAAGGCCCGAGAGCCGGAGCGCACGCCGCCCCCGCCTTCTCCGGCCGTGGCGCCCGACCCGGAGCCCCGTCGCTCGGAGGCCCCGGACATTGACGCCTTCGCGGAGCCGCCGCCCCGCGCGGATCCGCCCCCGCGCAAGCCCGAGCCGAAGCCCGTGGTAGCCGAGCCCGCGCAGCCGAGCCGCTCGGACGACGACGACGCGCCCGCCCCTCCGCCTCCGCCGGTGGCGAAGAAGGAGCCGCCGCCCCGTATCGCGCCGCCGCGTCCCACCGTTCCGGCGGAGCCCGCCCGGAAGGACATCTCCGAGTGGGACCCCAACGGCGACTGACGCCGTCTCCCGCACCGCACGCAGCCAGAGGCCCTCCGCAAGGCATCCTGCCTTCGGGGGCTTCGTGCTTCAGCCCGCGCGCTCGCGCTCCAGGTCCAGGACGCGCTGCCAGAGCGCGAAGGGTGACACGCCCACGTAGCCGCTCTCCTGGCCGTCATTGCATTCGATGACGATCCACCGGCCGGACACCTCCTGGGCCACGTCGACGACGAGGAACGGGAGCGCGACCCGGCGCGCCGCTTCACCCGCGAGTGCCAGCGCGTCCCGCTCTTCTCCGGGCGTCAGCGCGTACGGCGTCCCCTGCCACCAGTAGGGCCCGAAGCCCACCAGCTGCTGCCGCCACCAGAAGGTGCGGAACTCGAACGAGCGAGGCAGCGCGTCCGCGCCCTGCGTGTCGTCCACGCGCCGCAGGGGCCGCAGCTCGCGGCACACCACCTGTTGCCAGTGCAGGATGTCGTCCTGAGCGTAGGCCTCCATTGCCTGACGGAAGGCCTCCGGACTCTCGATGATGGAGAGGGACCTGCGATGGCGGCTCGTCTGCCGCGCGCCCTTGAGGAACACCGGCCAGCCCAGCTGCTCCTCCACCGTGCGCGCATCCGGAGACGTGTCGAACCAGAGGCTCCGGGGCGTCAGGTCCTCCAACAGCGGATACCAGTGCGGCAGCTCCGTCGCGAGCAGGTGCTGCTCTGGTGAATGCACCAGCCGCACGCCCCGCGCCTCCAACTCGCGGTAGCGCTCCGCGTAGTCCGGCCAGGCCCCCGCGCGAGCAACGACTTCGATGGGCTCGTCGGGCAGCACGTACGGCCGACGGCACGCGAAGAACCGGTCGAAGGCGAAGTCATAGACGCCCTTCCCCGTCACCGCGGTGAGCAGCCACAGGCGGTCCTCGACCTTCAGCAAGTCCTCTCCGGGACGCAGCATGGACGGCAGCGTGCGTCCGCCACCCTTCACGGGTCAACGCCTTCAGCCCGCGCGCACCACCACCGGCGCGGCCTTCACCGGCGCGCTCTGCGTCAGCCGCACGCCCACGAGCACCAGCACACCGCCCAGCGCCAGCTCCCAGTGCAGCGCTTCACCCAGGAAGAGCCACGCGACGAGCGCCGTCACCGCCGGCTGCAGGTTCGAGAAGATGGCCACGCGCGACGCGGGCACCTTCGACAGCGCGTAGGACCAGAGCAGGTACGCCACCACCGACGTCATCAGCCCCACGTAGACGATGGAGGCCTTCGCCGAGGCGCTGGAGGCCCACAGCGCCTCGGGTTCCAGCACGAACGGGGCGAGCGGCAGCTGCAACACCGTGGCGACCGTCATCGTCCAGGCCGTCGCGCGCAGAGGCCCATGCTCCGTGGCCAGGGGCTTTCCCTCCGTCGTGTAGACCACCCACGCCACCACCGCCGCGAGGATGAGCAGGTCTCCCATCAGCGTGCCCCTCGCGCTCGCGAGTCCCCGGCCCAGCAGCAGCACCACCACGCCCACCAGCGCCGTGAGGATGCCCGCCGTCGTCCGCGTGGACGCGCGCTCCCGGCCCAGCACCAGGCTGGCCACGTACACGCCCAGCGGCGTGAGCGCGTAGAACAGCGCCGCGTGCGCCGCCGTGGAGCGCGACAAGCCGGAGAAGAACAGCGTCTGGTTCACCGGCCCGCCCATCAGCCCCAGCAACACGATGCGCGGCCACGCATGGCGCGGCGGCAGCTTGGGACCCGGCGTCACCGCGAGCAGCGTCACGAACGCGACGCCGCAGACGAGGAAGCGCCACAGCACCACCGTGAACGGCGACAGCTCCGTCATCGCCCGCTTGGCGGCCAGGTACGTGCCCGCGCTGATCAGCACCTGCACCGTCAGCGCCGCGTACACCCGCCCGAGCGGCGGCGTCGCGGAGGACGGCGTCACGGCTCCAGTTGCAGAAGCGCCCATCGTGCGGCGCTGCGTACCAGCTCGCTGTCGTCGCCGCTGAGTTTTTCGAGCAGCGGCCGGGCGTGCACCTGCCGTGCGACGCCGAGTGCATAGACAGCGTTGCGCCTCAAACCGTCGTAGCGCGCGCGCGCCAGCGCCGTGCCTGGAATGAGTTCCTTGTATTGCTCGGGTGTCAGCGCCGCCAGCTCCAGCGTGCCCAGCGACGCCACCGCGCGGGGCACGAAGCGCTCGTCTTCCGCGAACACCGGCTTGCGGTTCAGCGGGCACACCTGCTGGCAGATGTCGCAGCCGAAGATGAGGTTGTCGAACTTGAGCCGGAACGCCTCAGGCACGTCACGGTCGCGGTTCTCGATGGTCTGGTACGACAGGCACGCGCGTGCATCCACCTGCCGGTTGCCCACCAGCGCGCCCGTGGGACACGCCATGAGACACCGCCGGCAGGAGCCGCAACGGTCCGCCACCGGTCCGTCCGGGTACGCGTCCACTTCCGCGTCCAGGATGAGCGTGGCCAGCAACACCCAGGAGCCGTGCGACTCCGTGATGAGACAGCCGTTCTTGCCCACGTAGCCCAGGCCGCCGCGAGCGGCCCAGACCTTCTCCATCATCGGCCCGCTGTCCACGCCGCCGTAGGTGCCCAGCCCCGGGTACCAGGCGTTGATGGTCTTCCGGAACGCCTTCATCCGGTCGCGCAGCGTGGAGTGGTAGTCGCGGCCCCTCGCATAGCGCGCGATGGGCGAGCCCTGCGAGGGCTCATCGTCCCGCCAGTAGTTGTTCGCGAAGGACAGCACCGTGCGCGCGCCCGGAAGGAGCACCGACACGTCGAGCCGCTCCTCCGCGCGAGACCCCATCCAGTCCATGTCCGCGTCGTAGCCGGCCTCCAGCCACGACATCAGCGACGACGGCGGAATGGGCTCCGCGCGCGCGAAGCCGATGAGGTCGAAGCCCACGTCCTGGGCGAGCTGCCGGAGCCGGGCAGTGGGCAGTTGTGTCGCGTACACGGCTACTTCGTCGGCTTCTCGGGGATCCACTTCACGTCCGGCAGGCCGGCGCGGAAGTTCACCAGCCGGGCCACCACGAAGAGCAGGTCCGACAGGCGGTTCAGGTACATGGCCACGGCGGGCGGGGCCTTGTCCTCACGAAGCAGCGTCACCACCCGGCGCTCGGCGCGGCGGCACACCGTGCGGGACAGGTGCAGCGCCGCGGCCGCGGACGAGCCTCCCGGGAGGATGAAGTGCGTCATCTTCGGCAGCTCCTCCTCGTAGCGGTCGATGTGGCGCTCCATCTCCTCCACCCACTCCGGGCGCAGCTCCGGGATGTGGGCCGCCGCCTTGGTGTGCGGCGGTGTGGCCAGCACCGCGCCCACCGTGAAGAGCTGGTCCTGGATGCGCTGGAGGAAGTGCTCCAGGTCCGCCGGCAGCGGGAACGTGCGGGCAAGGCCCAGCGTGGCGTTGAGTTCGTCCACCTCGCCGTAGGCGTCCACCAGCGCGTCGTCCTTCGCAACGCGGCCGCCGCCGAAGAGGCCCGTCTCTCCCGCATCGCCGGTCTTCGTGTAGATCTTCATGGCAGCCCTTGTTTAACGATGCGACACGGTGACGCCGTGCGCGGGTGGACAGCGGCCGATATTTTGCTCGCCTGCCCGAGCCCACCTAGGGAAAAAGGGGCCCATGCAGCCTTACCTGAGTCTGATGGAGCACGTCCTGAAGCATGGGACGAAGAAGGGCGACCGGACCGGCACGGGGACGCTGAGCCTCTTCGGCCACCAGCTCCGCTTCGACCTCACCCAGGGTTTCCCCCTGGTGACGACGAAGAAGCTCCACGTGAAGTCCATCATCCATGAGCTCCTGTGGATGCTCCGGGGTGACTCCAACGTGCGCTCGCTCCAGGAGGTGGGAGTCACCATCTGGGACGAGTGGGCCACCGCGGACGGCAGCCTGGGCCCCGTGTACGGACACCAGTGGCGCTCCTGGAACACGCCGGACGGCGGCCACGTGGATCAGATGCAGCAGCTGGTGGACGGGCTGAAGAAGAACCCGGACTCGCGCCGGCACCTGGTGAGCGCGTGGAACGTGGCGGACGTGCCCTCCATGAAGCTGCCGCCCTGCCACGTGATGTTCCAGTTCTACGTGGCCGACGGGAAGCTCTCCTGCCAGCTCTACCAGCGCAGCGCGGACATCTTCCTGGGGCTGCCCTTCAACATCGCGTCGTACTCGCTGCTCACGATGATGGTGGCGCAGGCCACGGGGCTCACCGCGCACGAGTTCATCCACACCCTCGGTGACGCGCACCTGTACCTGAACCACGTGGAGCAGGCGCAGGAGCAGCTGAAGCGCGAACCGCGCCCCCTGCCGCGCATGCGCCTGAACCCGGACGTGAAGGACCTGTTCGCCTTCCGCTACGAGGACTTCACGCTGGAAGGCTACGACCCGCACCCCGCCATCAAGGCGCCCGTGGCCGTATGAGCCCGCGCATCTCCGCCATCGTCGCCATGGCAGCGAACCGCGTCATCGGTCAGGGCAACACCCTGCCCTGGCGCCTGCCGCCGGACCTGGCCCGCTTCAAGCGCCTCACCATGGGCCACACCCTGGTCATGGGTCGCAAGACGTACGACTCCATCGGACGTCCCCTGCCCGGCCGAACCACCGTGGTCCTCACCCGCCAGCGCGACTGGGCCGCTCCGGCAGGTGTCCGCGTGGCCCACTCCGTGGACGAAGCCCTGGAGCATGCGCGCGGAGACAGCGAGGTCTTCATCGCGGGCGGCGCGGACATCTACGCGCAGACGCAAGCGCTGTGGCAGCGGATCTACCTCACCCGCATCGAACGGGACGTCCCCGGCGACGCCTTCTTCCCATCCGTGGACCTCGGCAGATGGAGGTTGGAGGAGGAGGAACGGCACCCGGAGGGCGACCTGCCCTTCGGTTTCTTCACCTACGAGCTTCAGGGCTAGCCCTTATTCCTGGCGTTCTCTGGCTGACTTACCGTGCGGGTTCCTCTCACCGAAGGAGCGTGCATGCGTCGTCGTCTGATTCGTGGACTGGGGCTGTTCGCGGCGCTGGGCCTGGCGGGCTGTGGCGGCCCCATCGAGGAAGGCACGGCCGCGGAGCTGGGGGCGCAGGAGCAGGAGCTGCGGCTCTGCCCGGACAGCGGAATCTGTCCCGCCGGTGAGGTCTGCTACTTCGGCCCGGGCGGCGCCTGCTATCCGTGCCGGCAGTACCCGCAGTACTGCGAGCTCGATTAGCGCTGAGTCGTCCCCGGGAACACCCCGGGTGTTGACCCGAGTGCCCCCCTCGGTTCCTGAGGGGGGTCTCATAAATTGATCTTGATTCGCAGAATTGAACACCCGTGACGTGGTTGGTAGAAGACGGCCGTGAAACACGCCGCCTCCCTCACGTTGTGCCTGCTGCTCGCGCTGTCCTCTTCTGCCCGGGCTGAAGCTCCGGCTACCGACGAGGGGCGCACCTGGCACCGGCTGGTGGGCATCCTCCAGTACCTCCAGGCGGACTATCCGGCGGCGGTGTCGTCGCAGTCGGAGTTCGAGCTGACGGAGCAGAAGAGCTTCGCGGCGGAGGCACTGTCAGCGGCGAAGGACCTGGGCCCGGCGGCGGCCACGTTCGTGCCCCGCGTGGAGGCCATCCAGGCGCGCGTCAACGAGGCGAAGGACCCGGAGGGCGTGAGCCGCGACTGCGGTGAGCTGGTGGAGAGCCTGGTGCTGGCGGGTGGCCTGGCGCGCAGCCCTCGCGTGGCGCCGGACCTGGAGCACGGCAAGAAGCTCTTCCAGGCCAACTGCACGGCGTGCCACGGCGTGGAGGGCAAGGCGGACGTGGCCATCGCGGCCAACATGGAGCCTCGGCCGGCGAACTTCCACGACCCGGAGCTGATGGAGGACGGGCTCACGCCGTACAAGGCATTCAACACCACCAGCTTCGGCGTGCCCGGCACGGCGATGCCGGCCTTCCCCACGCTCACCGAGGACGACCGCTGGTCGCTGGCCTTCTTCGTCTTCACCCTGCGCCAGCCGCCGTGCCAGGGCGAGCCGCCCAACGTGTCGCTGGAGCGGCTGGCCACGTCCACGGACGCGGAGCTGGCGAAGACGTTCGGCGCGGACAAGGTGGCGTGCCTGCGCCAGAACATGCCGGACGCGGACGAGGAGAAGGTGCTGCTCAACGCGCGCGCGGCGGTGGGCCACGCGATGCGCATGGGCGCGGAGGGCGACTACGTGGGCGCGAAGAACGCGCTCCTGGACGCGTACCTCAACGGCCTGGAGCCGGTGGAGCCCAAGCTGCGCGGGCGCGATCCGGAGCTCACCCAGAAGCTGGAAGAGGCCTTCATGCAGGCGCGGCTCGCCGCGGAGCGCAAGAGCCCGCACCTGCAGGACGAGGGGCGTGAGCTGCTGTCGCTGTTGGACCAGGCGCGAAAGACGACCGGGAGCACCACGGACTTGCTGTCCGTGGCATGGCTGACGCTGCTCATCCTGCTGCGCGAAGGCTTCGAGGCGACCATCATCGTCACGGCGCTGCTGGCCGCGCTGAAGAAGATGAAGGCCATGGACCAGGTGCGCGTGGTGCACGCAGGCTGGGTGTCCGCGCTCATCGCGGGTGCCCTCGCGTACATCGTGGGCCGCAAGCTGCTGGCGGGCGCGCAGCGCGAGTGGCTGGAGGGAATTACCGCGCTGGTGGCGGTGGGCATGCTGCTGTACGCGGCGCTGTGGCTCAACGCGCGCGCCAACGTGAGCCACTTCATGGGCGAGCTGCGCCAGAAGATGCAGGGCGCGCTGGGCCGGGGCAGCACGGTGGGCCTGTTCGTCATCGCGTTCACGTCCGTGCTGCGTGAGAGCTTCGAGACGGCCATCTTCCTCCAGGGCCTGGCGGTGGACTCCGCGGCGGGCGTGGTCTGGGGCGTGGTGGGCGGCATCGTGGCCCTGGCGGTGCTGGTGCTCTTCATCAACCGCATGGGCTACCGGCTGCCCATGAAGACGCTCTTCAACCTCTCCACGGTGGTGATGGTGGTGACGGCGGTGATGCTGCTGGGCAAGGGCATCCACTCGTTGCAGGAGGTAGGCGCGCTGCCGCTGGTGCCGGTGCGCTTCATCTACGTGGACATGCTGGGCCTGTATCCGGATGCGCTGTCATTGGTGCCGCAGGCGCTGCTGGCCGTGGCGCCGCTCGTCTACCGGGCCCTGCGCCGCCGCCCTCGCGAGGAGACGCCCACTTCCGGTGACAGCGCGACGCCGACGCAGCCCTTGCGGTAGCCTCAAGTCCTGGTGAAGCGCACACGTCTGTCCACACTTCTCGCCCTGCTGCTCGTGTCGGGCCTGGCCTCTGCCCAGGAGACCCCGGCCGAGCCGGCACGGGCTCCCGCCGGGAGCCTCACGCCCCCACCGCTGGTGGGCGCGCCGGACGCGGACGTGCCTCCGCCGCCGGACGTCACCCAGGGTGACGAGATCCCGACGCGCACCTCCGTTCCCTCCCAGGCGCTGCCTTCCGTGAAGTCCGCGCCGCCCGCCGCGAAGGACCCGGTGCCGCGCGTGGCGGTGGAGGTGCTGAGCGGCACGGCGGGCGGCGTCGTGGGCGCGACGGTGCTGGGCTCGGTTGGGTACCTGCTGGGGTCCGCCACGGTGGGCTGTGACGAGTGCCTGGTGATGGCCGTCGCGGGCGCCGCGGCGGGAGGCATCATCGGCATCCCGGTGGGCACGTACGCGGGCGGCCGGTTCATGGGCGGGCGCGGCCGAGTGGGCGCGACGGTGGCCGGGAGCATGGTGGGCTGGGGCGCGACGTTCCTGGCGCTCACGCTGGTGAACAGCGGAGGCACGGACGCACCGCCGGCCCTCAACGCCGCCCTCTTCATCCTGCCGGTGGTGGGCGCGAGCGCGGGCTTCGAGCTGTCCCACGCCAACGCCCTGCGCCAGGAGGCCGCGATGCAGACGGCCCCCGCTCCGGCCGTGCGCCTGATGCCCGTGGCCACCTACAGCAGCAAGGGCCCGCACCTGGGCCTGATGGGCAGCTTCTAGCTAAACCCCGACGCGGAACCAGGTGAAGGACTCTTCGCGCACGCGGCCCTCCGCCACCAGCTTCTCCAGCGAGGCCAGGGCGCTGCGCTCCGCCACCGGATGCAGCAGGGGCGGCGTGTCCGCGTAGGCCGTGGCCACCACCTCCGCGAGCGTCGCGCCCGTCGCGGGCACGGCCTCCAGGATGAGGGCCTCGCGCTGGGCGCGGTGACGCAGGTACTCGTTCAGCTTGCCCGGGCCGTCCGGCACCGGTGACCCGTGCGCGGGGTACAGCGTGGTGACGGGCCAGTCGCGCAGCCGCTTCAGCTGCGTGAGGTACTCCACCATGTTGCCTTCTGGCGGGTCGATGACGATGGAGCCCACGCTCGCCACCATGTCCCCCACGATGGCCGCCTTGCTGCGCGAGTCCACCAGGCACAGGTGCCCGCGCGCGTGCCCTGGCGTGTGCAGCACGTGCCAGCGCTGCACCATCGGCCCGTCCAGGTTCAGCACCTCGCCGTCTTCGAGCAGCCGCTCCACCGGGAAGTCCAACCGGTCCGCCGTGCGCGCATGGCACCAGAGCGGAATGCCCAGCCGCTCCTTCACCGCGAGCGCCCCGCCCACGTGGTCGCCGTGGTGGTGGGTGAGCACCACCGCCACCGGACGAGCGCCCTCCGCCTTCAGGCCCGCCACCAGCGACAGCAGCTTCGCGTACTGCTTCACGTCCGACGAGCCGGGGTCCACGATGAGCAGGTCGCCCGTGCCCAGCACGTACGCGTTGGTGTGCGTCGCGGGAGGCAGCGTGGGCGTCTCCAGCGCCACCACGCGCACGCCGCGCTGGAACTCGATGCGCTGGGCCACGTAGCCCGGGCAGTACGGCGGCGTGCTCAGCTTCGCGCGCGCGTCCGCTTCGTCCGTGAACTCCGACAGCACCTGCAACGCGTGCTGCGCGGGCGGATGCAGCAGCGCCGTGCCGTCGCTCCAGCGCGACAGCGCGTCCTCCGGGCGGATCCACTCGCCCTCCGTCAGCTCGCCCGGGATGATGCTCGCCGCCGAGCCCTCCGGCAGCTCCACCAGGTAGAAGCGCGTGTCGAAGCGCACCGGGATGGCCGGTGGCGTCACCCAGCGTCCCGCGGGCTTGAGGTCCTCCGCGCGCAGGGACAGCGTGTGGCGCGTCAGCCACTCGCTCCACTTCACCGTGCCCGCGAGCAGCCCCGCGCGCCCCTCCTCCAGCGCATCCGGAGACAGCTCACGCGCTCCTTCAGCCACCAGCACGCCCGCTTCCTCGAACAGCTCGCGCGCCGCCGCGGAGCGCAGCGCGGCCTCTTCGCCCTGGGCACCCTGCACGGGGACGTCGTGGTCGTCCTTGTCCAGCTTGCCGCCGGGGAAGGCATAGAAGCCGCCCGCGAAGGTGAGCGCTCGCTCGCGCTTCACCCAGAACACCTCCACGCTGGCGTGCATGCGCCGGTAGAGGATGACCACCGAGGAGGGCCGGGGCTCCACGGGGGTGTGGGGCGCGAAGAGGCCCATGCCGGGAAGGGGCTCGCTCATGGTTGCACCGTCGTCCTTCAGGATTGCGTCGTCTGGCCGAGCAGCCGGCCCATCATCTCGCGCGCCCGCTCCGCCTGGTCCGGCCGGACGTAGAGCCGCGTCAGTCGCACCGCGCCACTGTAGCGCTGGTAGAGCGGCGTGTAGCGCGCCACCTCCGTCAGCCGCCCCGTGGACACATCCAGGATGAACAACCCCGGGTTGCCGCCGGCCCCGGAGGACCCCACGTACTTGCTGAGCGCTCCCTTGGACAGCACGGTGTAGTGCTCGAAGCCGCCGCTGGTGAGCGCGCTGTTGAGCACCTCCAGGTCGTAGCCGGTGTCGCGCTCCGTGAACTGCGCCAGCAGCTTGAAGCCCTGGCGGCGGCTGATGCGCTCCGCCCACCGGTTCTTCGAACGGCGCAGCGTGTACCAGAGCGCCGCGTCGTCGCAGAGGAGGAAGGCCTCCGGGTCGTGGGGAATCTCGAACTCGCCGGGCGTCTCCTCGTAGTACCGGCGCAGCATGTGGTCGAAGTTCACCGACGTGTGGTGCAGGTACACCGACACGAACATGTGGTAGCGGCTGAGCAGGAAGTCCTCGAACGCGAACGCCGCCGCGCGCGACAGGGCCAGCACCGCGCGCCCGTCCTTCACCGCCGGGTTCAGGTTGGAGACGATCCAATCCATGTCATACCGGCCGTAGTTCACGCCCGTGTAGAACGAGTCGCGCAGCAGGTAGTCCATCCGGTCCGCGTCCAGCTCGCCGGAGACGATGGCGCGCAACAGCGGCGTCCAGTCCACGCCCTTGTACGTGAAGCCCGGATCCTTGGGAGGCTTCGCGCCCGTAATCAGCGCCACCGCCGCCATGGGGGTGATGCCGCGCGAGCCGAACTCCTTCTGGATGATCTCCGTCAGCGAGCTGTCCAGGAGCAGCTTCGCCGTGTAGTCCTCGTGGGTCGCCTGCTCCCCTTCCGCCACGGAGTCCAGCCAACCAGGCAGCCGCAGCAGCGACCGCCGGGGCGCGATGCGCTCGGAGGCGTGCGACAGGGGCATGTGCCCCAGGTCGTGGCAGAGGACCGCCAGGCGCACGGCGGTGCAGAAATGTTCACGCACATCGTCCGGCAGGTCGGAGCGGCTGGCCACGGCGTTGAAGACGCGCGAGGCGACGAACATGGCGCCCAGGCAGTGGGCATGGCGGGTGTGGGTGGCGCCGGGGAAGGCCATGTCCCCGAAGCCCAGCTGCCGGACGTAGCGAAGGCGTTGGTAGAAGCGACTGTCGATGACGGCCTTCTCCGGGTCGCTCACCGGGATGACGCCGTGGATGGGGTCGCGAATCCGCATGTCGTCCTTGTCGGGACCTGAAGCCGGGGGTGGCCGGTTTCCGCTCCGACGGGTCCACCCACCGTAGCGCATACCCTGGCAGGCGGTAGCCCTGTGAGGGACCGACCGGCCACCACGCCACAGGCTGGGAAGGTCCGTGGGGACGTGCTAACCCTCGGGGCACTCCGAATGCACATCATCCTGCTGCACAATCGTGACCACGACCTCCTCGAGGACGACCCCGGGCGCGAAGCCCGCGAGGACGTGGTCCGGGTGGCCGAGAGCCTGGCCCACGCGCTCAGCCGGGACGGCGTGGTCGCCGAGCCGCTCGCCATCGAAGGAGACAAGCTGGACTTCGTGGAGGCCCTGCGCTTCCTCCAGCCCGACCTCGTGGTGAACCTCTGCGAGTCGCTGGCCGCGGACAGCCGCGGAGAGATGGCCGTCCCCTGCCTGCTGGACGCGCTGGGCCTGCCGTACACCGGCTCGTCCGCCCTGTCGCTGGGGCTGGCGCTGCACAAGCCCAAGGCCAAGGACATCCTGCGCGCCCACGGCGTCTCCACCCCTGCCTCCTTCGTGGTGCGCAAGCGCGAGGACGCATTGGCGGTGGACCTGCCGTGGCCCCTCATCGTGAAGCCCGCGCGCGAGGACGCCAGCGTGGGCATGGACTTCGACTCCGTGGTGACGGAGCGCTCGGCGCTCGTGCGGGCGTGCGAGTCCGTGCTGCGCACCTTCCACCAGCCCGCGCTGGTGGAGCAGTTCATCCAGGGGCGGGAAATCTACGTGCCCCTGCTCGGCAACAGCCCGCGTCAGGCGCTGCCGCTCACGGAGATCCACTTCGGTCGCGCGTTCGACGACCGGCCGAACATCGTGTCGTACCGGGCCAAGTGGGAGGCGGAGTCACCGGAGTACCGGGACTCGCCCACGGGGCCCTGCCGGCTCGACGCAGTGCAGGAAGCGCGTTGCATCCAGACGGCGTTGGAAGCATTTGCAGCGCTGGATTGCCAGGACTATGGACGCGTGGACCTTCGGGTGTCGCCCGAGGGTGTGCCGTACGTCATCGACATCAACCCCAACTGCGACCTTCACCCGGGCGCGGGGTACGCGAAGGCGGCGCAGGCCGCCGGCATGGACTACGCGACCCTGGCCTCGCGACTCGTGGAGGTCGCTCTCGAAAGAGCCCATGGAAATCCGCACACTCGAAAGAAAGGACCGGGAACCGCTCGCCGCGTTGATCCGGCGAATCGAAACCTTCTCGCAGGAGGAGCAGGACTGCGCCATCGAGCTGGTTGACACCGCGCTCACCGCGGGCAACCGGGACTACTCCATCCTCGTGGCGGACCGCGGGCAGGACGGCGGCGGGCTGGTGGGCTACTGCTGCTACGGCCCCACGCCGATGACGGAGCACGCGTTCGACCTGTATTGGATTGCCTCCGCGCCGGAAGTCCGCGGCCAGGGCATTGGCGCGCAGCTGGTGTCCTCCATGGAGGGCGACCTGCGCCGCCGCAAGGCGCGGCTCATCCGCGTGGAGACGAGCGCCACGGAGGCCTACGGCCCCACACGCGGCTTCTACGCGTCCATGAAGTACGGCGAGGAAGCGCGCCTGCGCGACTTCTACAAGCAGGGTGACGACCTCATCATCCTGACCAAGCGCCTGTAGTCCCCCATCAGGAGCGAGCAGATGCCTTCCATGAACCGACCGATGCGACGCACCCGTCTGGGATTGTTGAGCCTGCTCGCCCTGCTGACAGGGGCGCCCTCCGCGGCCTGGGCCCAGGCCCCCGCACTGAAGAACCAGGTGAAGGCCGCGGCGGCCAAGGCGCAGGCGAAGACGTCCCAGGCCCCGCAGGCCCAGGAGCTCTCCGACGCGCTGAAGGCCCCGCGCCCCAAGGGCGGCGAGTACTTCGGCCTGTACCTGATGGACAAGAAGGTGGGTTGGTTCTTCACCGACCTGACGGTGCTGCCGGGCAACAAGGCGCAGAGCATCAACGAGCTCATCTTCAAGGCGCAGGTGGGCACGCGCGTGTCGGAGCGCGTGCACCGCGAGGTGCGCGTCTACGAAGCGAAGCCGGGCGGCAAGCTCCTGTCCTTCACCGTCACGCAGAAGGGCGACGGCGGGGACAACGAGCTGGTGGGCACGGTGACCGGTGACGCCTTGCGCGTGGTTCGCAAGCGCCCGGGGCAGCCGGATGAAGTGCTCAAGCCCATGCCGCTGCCGAAGGAGACGGTGGAGGACGCGGACCAGGCGCGCGTGGCGCTGCTGCGTGGCCAGAAGGTGGAGGGCTCGACGCTAGATGGCACGGACCTGGAGACCTACCGCACCGTCACCACGGTGGGTGCGCCCGAGGAGCAGATGCTGGGCGGCGTGAAGGTGAAGCTGTCGCGGGTGAGCACGCTGTCGGACAAGGAGAAGGTGCCGGTGGCGGCCTTCCTGACGACGGACGGCAAGATGGTGCGGGTGGACTTCGGCCAGACGATGCAGGCGCGGGCCGAGTCCGAGTCCGTGGCGAAGCGGATGGACCTGGTGGAGGTGTTCGGCCTCACGCGCGTGGTGCTGCCCAAGCCGCTGCCCGCGAAGGCGCGCGAGATTCCCGGACAGGTGAAGCTGGTGATGAAGAACCTGCCGGAGAAGTTCCAGCAGGACACGTACCGGCAGAAGTACCAGCGACTGCCGGACGGCCGCGTGGAGGTGACGCTGCTGGCGGCGCCGCCTTCGCCCAAGGGCCGCCTGGCCCGGCCGGTGGCGGACCCCGACAAGGGGGAGAACCTCAAGTCCACGCTCGCGGTGGAGGCGGATGCGCCGGCCATCAAGGCGCAGGCCAAGAGCATCATCCGCGAGGAGAAGGACGCGTACACGGCGGCGCGGATGTTGTCCGCGTGGGTGTACAGCAACCTGCAGAAGGACTACGGCGCTAGCGCGGACCGGGCCACGGACGTGTTACGCCAGAAGAAGGGCGACTGCACGGAGCACTCGCTGCTCACGGTGGCGATGCTGCGCGCGTCCGGCATCCCCGCGCGTCGCGTGGACGGCGTCATCTACATGGTGAACTCCGACGGCGTGCCCGCGCTGTACTGGCACGAGTGGGTGGAGGCCTTCGTGGGCGAGTGGACCCAGTTGGATCCGACCTTCAACCAGCCCGTCGCGGACGCCACGCACTTCTATGTGGGCTACGAGGGGAACGCGGAGATCACGCCCCTCATCGGTTCGCTCCAGGTCACGGACGTGAAGTAGTCGCGGCGCGCGTCCCCGTGGCCGCGTCAGTGGCCCGGGGCCGCCACCAGTCGCTCCGCGAGCAGGGCCTGTTCGGTGACGGGCCGCTCGCAGACGAAGCCGCGGCAGAGGTACGCGGCGCCCTTCCCTTCCACCGGGTCGCGTCCCTCGAAGAGTTCCTGGAGGCGCGCGGGCGGAGCGGAGCCCGTGTCGTTCCAGCCGAAGGAGAACACCGGCGCGTAGGTGCGGTTCGCGGCGGCCAGCAGCGGCGCCACGGCCTCGCGAGTCCCCGCGAAGGTGACGCCAGACGCGCCGTCCACCAGCGAGTCCGCGGCGAGCCCCAGGTGGCCATAGCCCATGGGGTTGCGCACCAGCTGATCATGCAGCTTGGCCACGTAGTGCTCCGGCTGGTCCAGGTGGCACACGTCACCGGTGAGCGCGGAGAGCGTCACCTGCGCCTCCGTCAGCGTGGACGCGCCTGACGGGAAGGCGTTGTCGAAGAGGGAGAAGGCCGCCACCACCAGGTCCTTCTGTCCCCGGGGCGCGGACAGGTACGCCTGCTTCTCCTCGTCCCAGAACAGCTCCACCGCGCGGTGCGCGAGTGCATCCGCCGCGTCCAGGTACTTCGCATCGAAGGTGGCCTGGTAGAGCGCGGTGAGCCCGGAGGCGAAGTCACCGTAGTCCTCCAGGAAGCCGTCGATGCGGCCCTGGCCATGCTGGTACGAGCGCAACAGCCGCTTGCCATCCCACATCTTCGCGAGCACGAAGTCCGCCGCGCCCGCCGCCAGCTTCGCCCAGTCCGGACGGTTGAACACGCGCGAGGCCAGCGCGAGCCCGCGGATCATCAGCCCGTTCCAGCCCGCCAGAATCTTGTCGTCGCGGCCCGGCTTCACGCGCTGCTCGCGCAGGAGGAAGAGGACACGGCGCGCTTCCGCCAGCTCCTTCTCCACCGCCTCCACGGGACGGCCCTGCTCCTTCGCGAGCTGCTCCACGGGGACGACGACCTCCAGCACCGTGGCGCCGTGCTCGAAGTTGCCTCCGGGCTTGATGCCGAAGTGGCGCAGCACCGTGTCCGACTGCTGGCCCACGGACAGGGCCGCGCGGACCTCCTCGGGATGCCAGACGAAGAACTTCCCCTCTTCGCCTTCGCTGTCCGCGTCCTGCGTGGCGTAGAAGCCGCCGTCCGGGTCGGTCATCTCGCGGCGGACGTACTCGACGGTCTCCTCCACGACCTTGCGCCAGAGCGGTCGTGACTCCACCTGCTCTGCCTCCGAGTACAGGTGCAGGAGCTGGGCGTTGTCGTAGAGCATCTTCTCGAAGTGGGGCACCAGCCAGCGCTCGTCCACGGAGTACCGGTGGAAGCCGCCGCCCAGCTGGTCGTAGATGCCGCCCAGGGCCATACGCTCCAGCGTGCGGAACACCGCGGCCTTGAGGGGCTCGCCGCCGCCGCGCCGCCACGCGCGCAGGAGCAGCGCCACGTTCATGGGGTTGGGGAACTTGGGGGCGCCGCCGAAGCCACCGTTCACCGGATCCATGCGTTTCAGCATGGACTGGCCCATGGCGACGATGTCCTCCGCGGACAGGTGCGCGGGAGCGGCGTCCAGTCCGTGGGTGGACAGTTCGCCCAGGCCCTCCTGGAAGCGCCGGGCTTGCTCCTCGATTTCGTCCGCCTTGTTCTCCCAGGCGTCGCGCAGCGCGGTGAGCAGGCGCGGGAAGCCGGGCCGGCCGTAGCGGTCCGAGGGGGGAAAGTAGGTGCCGCCGTAGAACGGGCGCAGGTCGGGAGTGAGGAACACGGTGAGGGGCCAGCCACCGCCCTGCCCCATGAGCTGCACGACGCCCTGGTAGATTTGATCCAGGTCGGGGCGCTCCTCGCGGTCGACCTTGATGTTGATGAAGCCCTCGTTCATCAGGCGCGCGATGTCCGGGTGCTCGAAGGACTCGTGGGCCATGACGTGGCACCAGTGGCACGCGGAGTAGCCCACGGAGAGCAGGATGGGCTTGTTCTCCGCGCGAGCGCGGGCCAGGGCTTCGTCCCCCCAGGGGTACCAGTCCACGGGATTCGTGGCGTGCTGGCGCAGGTACGGCGACGGCTCCTGGGCCAGACGGTTGGTATGAGCGGAGGGGGGATGGTCTGCCATGGGGTACTCCCGGTGTGCTGCGGCTGCGCGGCCCTTCACATTGTGAGCCTGGGTTCGCGGGGGCAAGCTGAAATGGTCTCACTCCCCGCTGGCCAACGGCCCTCCGGTGCGCTTTGTCCGGGGGCGTGCGTGCGTCCGCCCACTCCAGCCCCGGCCCGGGAATGAAGACGTGCCTCGTCCTGGTGGGGCTGGGCGTGGGGGTGCGGCTCGCGCTGGCGCTGGGAACGGACGTCTACTTCGACGAAACCTATTACTGGCAATGGGCCCGGCATCTCGCATGGGGATATTTCGACCATCCGCCGATGGTGGCGTGGCTCATCGCCGCGCTGGGCATCCGGGGGACGGCGCTCCTGTGCGGGCTGGGGACGGGCGTGGCGGTGTGGGGGCTGGCGCTGGACGTGTATCGGTCCAGGGACGCGGCCTGGCGCGCGCTGGCGCTATGGAGCGCGGTGCCGGTGGGCATCATCTCCGGAGTCTGGGCCACGCCGGATTCGCCCATGCTGCTGTTCTGGGCGCTGGGGTTGTGGGCCCTCTACCGCGAGAAGTGGGTGCTGGCGGGGCTGACGTGTGGGCTCGCGCTGCTGTCGAAGTATCCGTCCGTGCTGCTGGGCCTGGCGTTCATGGTCGCGGCGTTGAAGGCACGGCGGCTGCCGGCGGGAGCGTGGGTGACGGCGGGGCTTGGGTTGCTGTGCTTCCTGCCGGTGGTGTTGTGGAACGCGAGCCATGAGTGGGTGGGCTTCAAGTTTCAGCTGAACCACGGCCTGGGCG
>NZ_RAWF01000080.1:0-35541 GCF_003612075.1 Corallococcus sp. CA041A | reverse complement strand
GGGCGGCGGGTTGCGGGTCTCGGGGTTGTCGGAATTCTCGCTCATGGGGCTCCACGCGTGACGGCCCTTTGAGGGCGGCGGCCTTGAGCGGGCCCGCCGGGGACGTCAGGAAGCAGGTTTTGGGACAGGAAGCCGGACGCGGGGCCTGCGAGAAGGCCGAAACCGCCGGTTCCTGAAACCCCCCGACGGCCCTAGCGCCGGCCGGGAGGCACTGACCACCCTAACAGAGCGCCCGGATGAGGCGCCCGCATTTTCGCCGCCCGTGTGCGCGGCCTGTCCACCGGGAGACCTCCCCGGGGGGCAGGAGGCGTCTCCGGCGCTTGGGGGCACCTCGGGAGGCCGTTCAGCGGATGCGCACGCGGAAGGGCATCATGGCCTTCAGACCGGGGCGCAGGAGCTCGGGCGAACCCAGCCCCACCTCCCGGGCGAGCACGGACAGGGCCTCCGGCGGGCGCTCTGGCAGCGCGGGCAGCAGCAGCCCCGCCAGCGCGTGCACGCCGGGCTCCCCGCCCAGCCCGGAGAGGAAGCCGCGCGCGTCCCCCATGACGTCCAGGTCCAGCTCCTCCGAAGTAGGCACCTTCGCGCGCTTGCGCGCCGACGCGACGGCCTCCGGCATGCCGCCCAGCCCGTCCACCAGCCCCCGGGCGAGCGCGTCCTTCCCGCTCCACACCCGGCCGCGGGCCACGGCGTCCACCTTCGCCTTGTCCATCTTCCGGTTGCGGGCGACCTCCGTGATGAACGTGTCGTAGGAGTCGTCCACCCAGGTCTGCACCGCGGCCTGCTGCTCGGGCGTCCACGGCTTCCACCACTCCAGCAGGTCCGCCATGTCGCCGCGCTTGAGCGTCTCCTGGTTCACCCCCAGCTTGGTGCCCAGGCCCTCCAGCGCGGGCTTCGGGTAGAAGACGCCGATGCTGCCCGTCAGCGTGGTGGGCTCCGCCAGCACCTCGTCCGCGGCCACCGCCGCGTAGTAGCCGCCGGAGGCCGCCGCGTCGCCCATGGAGGCGATGACGGGCTTGTGCTTCTTCGCCTCCAGCACCGCGCGGTACATCAGGTCCGAGGCCAGCACGTCGCCGCCGCCGGAGTCCACGCGCAGGATGATGGCCACCACGGACGGATCCTCCTGGGCCTCCTGCAGCGCGCGCACCACCGTCTCCGCGCCCGCCAACTGCGCGAAGCCCAGCGGGTCCTCGCGGCTGCGGCCCCCGGTGATGTCGCCCAGCACCGGCACCACCGCGATGCGGCGGCGCAGACCCCAGCGGTCCTCGCGCTCTTCGCGCGGCGAGTACGTCGGGTGGAAGCGCATGCCCGGGAACCACTCCGCCACGCGCGCGTCCAGCTCCGTCGCGGACACCACGCCGTCCAGCAGGCCCGCCGCCTGCGCCCGCTTCGAGGACAGGATGCCCTGCGCCCACGCGGCGCGCAGCTTCTCCGGGGGCAGCTTGCGCCCGGCCTCCACGGCCTTCTCGTAGTGCGTCACCTGGGAGTCCAGGTACGCGTCCAGCGTCTCGCGCTCCGCGGGGCTCATGTCGGAGCGGGTGAACTGCTCCATCGCCGTCTTGTACTCACCCACGCGCGCCACGTCCCACGTCACGCCCAGCTTCTCCATGGTGCCGCCCAGCGACGTCACCGTGGCGGACAGGCCGTTGATGGGCAGCGACGCCTCCGTCAACGCGTAGACGCTGTCCGCCGCGGACGCCACCAGGTAGCTGCGGTCATCTCCGGACAGCATCACCACCACGACCTTCTTGCCCGCCTCGCGCAGCTTGAGCAGCGACTGGCGCAGCTCCTCCGCCGTGCCCCAACCCACGCCGGGCAGGCCCTCCATCTTCACCACCACGCCCTTGAGCCGCTCATCGCGCGTGGCCAGGTCCAGGTACTTCATCAGGCGCAGGTACGGGTCCGCCTCGCTCACGCCCAGGATGGCCAGCGCGGGGCTCACGCCACCAGCCAGCATGTCGTCCAAATCCAGCAGCGCCACCACGCCGCCGCCGCCGTGCAGGGAGCGGTAGCGCTCCGACGACAGGCGCACCTGCAGCACGTGGTCCAGGCCGTTGCCCGCGCCGCCCGCCGCGTACGTCAGGCCCGCGTGGCCCAGGTCCACCGTGGCCGCCAACTGGAGCGCCAGGGGAATGCCGCTGACGAAGCCGTGGGACAGGCCTCCGCCCAGCCTCAGGCCGCGCACCACCTCCGCCTGGAGCGTGTACGTGGCCAGGCCCTCCCGGAAGCCTCCCTCCGCGAAGATCCAGTCCACGCCCAGCGTGTAGCGCTCACCCAGCGGGCGCAGGCCCAGGCCGAAGTTGTAGCGGCGCTGCAGCTTGAGGCCGTCCTGCTCCGGGGCGTTCAGGTCCTTGGCCACCGCGGCCAGCGACAGGAAGCGGAAGGGGCGCGCGGTGAGGCCCACGTCCCAACTCGTCAGTCCGCTGATGCGGGGGTCATCCGAGCTGCTGAAGTCGTGCAGCGCGGCGCCCAGCTGCAGCGTGCGAGGCCCCAGCGACAGGCCGAAGGACGTCTTGCGGTAGTCCGGCGCGTTCTGGCCGCGGATCCACTCCAGGGAGAAGCCCGCGCCCAGGCCCAGCAGGCGCGCGCCCAGGAACACGGCGTCGCCCACGGAGTCGGACTGGAGGTTTCGCTCGTGGAGGTAGAAGAGCTGCCCCGCGTCCTGGAACCCCAGGCCGGCGGGGTTGAGGGACAGGGCGGGCGCTTCGTCGATGAGCGCCGCGTTGGTGGGCGGCAGGGTGATGCCCAGGGGCGGGACGGGGGCGCGGTCGACGGCGCCCGTCTGGGCAATCGCGAGGCTGGGGAGGAGGGCGAGCAGCGGCAGGTGGCGCATACGGACCGGGACTCTAGGTGCGAGCCGTCCCGGGACAAGCGCCGCGTGTTACCAGTCCTCGGTACCCGACACGTCGTCCAGCGGATCATCCCCGGAGTGCTTCTTGACGGACTGTCGGGAGTTGCCTCCGCGGTCCTCCGAACCCCAGTCCTCCGCGCCGCTGCGGTTGTCCAGCGGGTCGCGCTTCTTCTGGACCTGTTCGCCCTCGCTGTTGATGAGCTGGTTGGCGATGCGCTCCATCTCCGACTTGAGCTGGCCGTACTCGTCGCCCTGGAGCACCAGCTTGCGCGAGCCCAGGCGCTTGCCGCTCTTCACGTCGAAGAGGCCCACGGCGAGCTCCGTGCCCCGCTCCGGGATGACGCGCACGGTGCCCACCAGCGCCCGGTCCAGGCTCAGCGACTTGCCCAGCGAGACGATGGCGTTGGCCGGCTTGTCGCTGGGGCGGGACACGTCCGGAATCACCTTGTCCAGCTGCGCGTCGTAGGCCTTGTAGGTGGCCGTGGGCGCCAGCGAGGCGACGACGTCCACGTCGTCCGGCGTCACCTCCGCGATCTGCCCGAACTGGCGGAAGCCCGGCCGCTCCATGCGCACCAGGTGCTTGCCCACCGGCAGCGTGGGCAGCGTCAGCGGCGTGTAGCCCACCGGCTCGCCGTCCACGTACACGCGGGCGCCCGCGGGCCGGGACTTGAAGGTGGCGCTGCCGCGCAGCTGCGAGGGACGGCTGGTGGCCACCTGCACGCGCAGGCTGATGAAGTCCCGGCTGAAGCGCTTGGGGTTCAGCTCGAACGTGGGGTTGAGCGCCATCAGGTCGATGAGCAGCAGCTTGGCCTCCTCCACGTCGCCCCGCAGCTGGAGGATGGCGCCGTGCAACGCCAGCGCGTCGCACAGCGGGAAGCAGGACGTCATGGCCGCGACGGAGCCGTCCAGCTCCTTGAGGGTGGCGCGCACCTTGCGCTCCGCGTCCTCGTACTCGCGCGCCTCGAAGGCCTTGACGCTCTCCTCGTAGCCCTTCTTCGCGCGCTGGAAGGACGCCTGCGCGGACGGGTCGTCCGGCAGACCGAAGAGGTCGCGCGGCTTGCGCACGGAGTAGCTGGGGAAGTTGCCGAGCGCGTCGTTCAGGTAGCTCTCCATCTGCACCCCCGAGGACTCGGACGACGGGTCCATGGGGATGAGCAGCGCGGAGATGCGGCCCGCCGGGGGCGAGGATGACAGCGCCAGGGCGGGCAGCAGCACGAGCGCGAGCGGAAGGGCTTTCATGAGGAGTCCTGTGCGCTTGACGTCCGGGCTAGAAGGAAATTCCACCGGGCAGACCGTTCACCGGGTTGAAGCCGGGGCCGCGGTCCGTGGTGGCCACGTACACCACGCCCGCCGTCACGGCCGCCACGCCCGCCGCCGCGGCCCAGAACCAGGGCTTGCGCAGCACGGAGTCGCTGGACACGAGCGGCTCCTTCGACGCGTCCTCGCGGCCCTGGGGCAGCGCGGCGCCGGTGAGGAAGGTGTGCACCTGGTCCGCGGCGAAGTCAGCGCTGCCCTTGCCGTCGCGCTTGCCGAAGTCCACCTCCACGCCGCGCAGGCGGTTCTTGGTGCGCACGTCCCACGCCTGAACCTCGCCGTGCAGCCGGCCCTTCTTGTCCTGGAACGTGGCCGCCAGCACCACGTAGCGCGCGTTGAGCCGCTCGGCGATGGCGCCCACTTCCGGCGGCGTGCCGTTCGCGTCGAAGGCGGCCTCCGTGCCGGCCTTCGTCGCCGCGTCACGCAGCGCGGACAGGCCCGGCGCGGAACCGAGCTTCGTCTTCAGCTCCGTGGGGGCGGACGGCTTCACCTCCACGTACGTCGCGAACGGGGCGTAGCCCGGCAGCACCACCTGCACGGGGTAGCGGCCCGGGGCCAGCTTCGCGCCGGACAGCGGCGTCGTGCCCACGTCGCGGCCGCGCACCAGCACGCGCGCGCCCTGCGGCTGGGTGTTCACCACCAGCGTGCCCTGCGGCTGCGCGTTCAGATCGCTCTGCGCCTCCGAGAACACCCGCTGCACGTCCTGGCCGAAGAGGCCCGCGTCCGGGCGCAGCGACGGCTCCGCGAGGAGCGCGTTCGTGAAGGCCGCCTTCGCGCCCGCCACGTCGCCGTTGAGCAGCTGGGACGCGCCCTGGAAGAGGTACGTCTCACCCAGCTTCTCCGGGCGCAGGTCGCCGGGGCGCTGCACGTAGGCTTCCGCGGCCGCCTTGAACTTCGCCGCGGCGGCGTCCGGGTCCAGGTTGTCGTACGCCGCGCGGCCCTCGTCGAAGAGGGCGTCAGCGGTTGCCCTGGGGCTCCGGGGGCGGGAAGGCGGTGGCCAGGTCCACGAACTGGACGTCGCCCGCGCTGCCCAGCCGCCGGGTGAGCGTGTCCTCCAGCTTCGCCGCGGAGTCCGTCGCGGCCGACTGGCGGGCCACGCCAAAGATGGCCACCGCGTTGGACGTCGCCGCGCGCGCCGGAGCCGGAACGTCCGCCAGCTTCTTCGGGGCGGCGGGCGTGGCCGGAGCGACGGGCGCCGGAGCGGCCGCCTGGGGCGCGACGGGCACGTCCGAGTCGGGAGCCGGTTCATCCGGAGGCGTGAAGGTGTCCTCGGGCTCTGCCGCGGGGACCTTCTTGGTGGCGGCGGGGCGCTTCTTCTTCGCGGCGGACTTCCGCTTGGTGGCGGCGTCGGCGGCGGGAGCGCTCAGCATGCAGGCGAGCGCGACAGTCAGGGCAAGGCGGGTGGTGTTCACGATTCGGCGGATGCTAGCCGACCAGCGGGGCGGAAGACCAATGCCTCCCCGGGACGGGTGAACCCGTCCCGGGTGTGCGGGGACTTCCACTTTCTCAGACGTCCAACTCCTGGACCTCGCCGGCCATCTCGGTGATGAACTTGTAACGCGCCGAGACGTCCTTCCCCATCAGGTCATTGATGATGCGGTCGGTCTCCAGCGCGTTGTCGATGGTGACGCGCAGGCTGATGCGGTTCTTCGCGTCGAGCGTCGTCGTCTTCAGCTCGTCGGCCGTCATCTCGCCCAGACCCTTGAAGCGCATGATGTTGGGCTTGGCGTTGCCCTTGGCCTTCTCGCGGATGATGCGGTCGCGGTCCGGCTCGTCCAGGGCCCAGTACGTCTCCTTGCCAATGTCCACCCGGTACAGCGGCGGCTGGGCGATGTGCACGGCGCCCGCCTCAATCAGGGGCCGCAGGTGCCGGTAGAAGAACGTGAGCAGCAGCGTGGCGATGTGGTGGCCGTCGCTGTCCGCGTCCATCAGCAGGAAGACGCGGCCGTAGCGCAGCTTCGTGATGTCGAAGTCGGACCCGATGCCGCAGCCCAGCGCGCTGACGATGTCCTGGAGCTCCTTGTTGGTGGCCACCTTGTCGGTGGACGCCTGCTCCGCGTTGAGCACCTTGCCGCGCAGGGGGAGGATGGCCTGGGTGCGCCGGTCGCGGCCCTGCTTGGCGGAGCCGCCTGCGGAGTCACCTTCCACGATGAACAGCTCGCTGGACGCGGGGTCCGTGGACGAGCAGTCCGCCAGCTTGCCGGGGAGGTTGAGCCGGTGGCTCACCGCGGACTTGCGGCTGATGGCGGCGGAGGCCGCGCGGGACGCCTCGCGCGCGCGGGCGGCCAGGATGATGCGCGCCAGCAGCGCTTCCGCGATGGACTTGTTGTCGTTGAGCCACTTCTCCAGCACCGGGCGGACGGCGCTGTCCACCTGCGCCGTCGTCTCCGAATTGTTGAGGCGGCCCTTCGTCTGCCCCTGGAACTGGGGCTCCACCACGTACACGGAGAGGATGGCGGTGATGCCCTCGCGGATGTCCTCCGCGGTGAGCGACACGCCCTTGGGCGTCAGGCCGTGCGTCTCGATGTAGTTGCGCATCGCCTTGACGATGGCGGCCCTCAAGCCCGCCTCGTGCGTGCCGCCCAGGTTCGTGGGGATGCCGTTGACGTACGAGCGGATGTGCTCGTCCGTGGCCTCCGTCCACGCCAGCGCCACCTCCAGGCGGACCTCGTTGTCGCGCGAGTAGTAGAACGGCGTGCCGCCCACGGGGACGATGGGCTTCTGTCGCTCCGACACGACCTTGGTGAGGTACTCGGCGATGCCGCCGTCGTGCTTGAACGTCTCCGACACGGCGGGCGTGGCCGTCTCGTCCTTCCAGACGACGGTCATCCCCTTGTGCAGGTAGCTCTTCGCCTCCAGGCGCTCGCGCACCAGGGCCGCGTCGAACTTCTGCTTCTCGCCGAAAATCTCCGCGTCCGGCTCGAAGGTGATGGACGTGCCGGTGCCGCGCGCCGGGCCCTCCACCTTGAGGGCGCTGGTGGCCTTGCCTCGCGCGTACGACTGCACGTGGCGCTTGCCGTCCTTCTTGATTTCGATGAGCAGCTTGCTGGTGAGCGCGTTCACCACGGAGCTGCCCACGCCGTGCAGACCGCCCGAGTGGATGTAGTTGCCCTGCTCGAACTTGCCGCCCGCGTGCAGCGTCGTGAGGATGACCTCCACGGCGGGCTTCTTGTGCTTCGGCATCATGTCCACGGGGATGCCGCGCCCGTTGTCCACGACGGTGATGGACTTCGCGCCCTTGTGGAGCGTGACTTCGATGAGGGACGCGAAGCCGTTGATGACCTCGTCCACCGAGTTGTCGACGATCTCCCAGAGGAGGTGGTGGTAGCCCGTGCTGTCGGTGCCACCGATGTACATGGCCGGGCGCTTGCGCACCGGCTCCAGGCCTTCGAGGACCTGGATGTCCGCGCCTGTGTAGGTTTCCTTCTTGGTCGCCATGGCCTTCCCGCTACTCCTTCTTCTCCGGCAGCGGCACGAAGGTGATGGGCTTGGCCACCTCCTTCACCGTGTCGCGCTTGGACATCTCATGGCCCTTGCCGCCGCGGCCCGTCACGGAGAACTTCGCCGGTGACAGGTGCAGCTTGCGGCCCTTCTGCGTCTCGAACTCCAGCACGGCGTCCTTCTGACTGGCCGGCGCCGCGAGGAAGTCCACCACCTTGTCGCCCGCGTCCACCTTGATGACCTGGACGCCCTTGCCGGGGCCCGCCAGCTCATTCACCTCCGCCACCTTGCAGACGAGGGCGTTGGTCTTCTCCGTGAGGACGGCGAGCAGGTCCTTGTCGCCCACCGGCTGCGTGCCGATGATCTCGTCGCCCTCGCCCGTCTTCGCGTAGCGGCGGCCGGCGCGGGTGGACACTTCCGTGTGCGGCGCCAAGAGGAAGCGCAGGCCCAGGCCCTGGCGCGTCACCGCCACCAGCTTCGCCGGCTGGTGCAGGCGGGCATCCTGGGACAGGGCGCCCACCACGCGCTCGCCGTCGTCGAACTTGAACAGCTTCTGCACCGGGTCGCCGTAGCCGGTGGAGGCCGGAATGTCGTTGAAGCGGGTGACGTAGGCGGTGCCGAAGTTGCTGAACAGCACCAGGTTCGCCTTCAGGCTGCCGGCGAGCACCGCCATCACCGCGTCGCCTTCACGCAGGCGGGTGGTGGACGGGTCCTTCACCTCGCGCACGCGCTTGATCCACCCGTCGCGCGTAATCACGACGTGGGCGTCCTCGTCCGCGATGAACGCCTCAGCGGAGAACTCCATCTCTTCTGAGCCCGCGCCGCCAATGCGCGTGCGGCGCTTGTCGGTGTACGCGGCCTTGAGGCCGGACAGCTCGTCGTGGATGACCAACCAGCGCTTCTTCACGTCCTTGAGGATGCCCTCGATGCGCTTGATCTCCGCGCGCTTCTCCTTGAGCTCCTTCTGGACGATGAGGATCTCCAGGCGGGCCAGCTTGTAGAGGCGCATCTCCAGGATGGAGTCCACCTGGAGCTCATCCATCTTGAAGCGCGCCATCAGCTTCTGGGCGGCGTCCTGCTTGCCCTCCGACTGGCGGATGATCCGGATGATTTCATCCAGCGCGTCGTAGGCCTTCTCGAAGCCCTCGAGGATGTGGACGCGCCGCTTGAGCTCCGCCAGCTCGTGCTCGAAGCGCTTCGTCACGACCTCCAGGCGGAAGTCGAGGAAGTAGCGGAGCATGGCCTTGAGGTCCAACCGCTTGGGCGTGCCGACGTCCGGGTTGTCCGACGGCACGAGGCACGTCAGGTTCACGCCGAAGTTCGTCTGCAGGGGCGTGTGCTTGTAGAGGTACGCCATCACCAGCTCGGGGTTGGCGTCCTTCTTGAGCTCCATGACGATGCGCACGTCCTTGGTGGACTCGTCGCGCACGTCGGTGATCAGCGGCAGCTTGCGCTCGCGCACCAGCTCGCCAATCTTCGCGACGAGCGTGGACTTGTTCACCGTGTACGGGATGGAGGTCACGACGATCATCTGACCGCCGCGCTTGTGCTCCTCCATCTTGTACTCGCCGCGGATGCGGACGGAGCCCTGGCCCGTCTCGTAGATGTCCCGCAGCTCCTTCTTGTCGTTGAGGATCTGCCCGCCGGTGGGGAAGTCCGGCCCCTTGATCCACTTGAGCAGGTCCTTGGTCTGCAGCTCCGGGTCGTTGATGAGCGCCAGGAGCGCGTCCACCAGCTCGCCCAGGTGATGGGGCGGGATGTTGGTGGCCATGCCCACCGCGATGCCGGTGGTGCCGTTCATCAACAGCTGCGGCACGCGCGCCGGGATGACGACGGGCTCGTCCCGGGTGCCGTCGTAGTTGGGGCGGAAGCGGACCGTCTTGCTGTCCAGCTCACCCAAGAGCTCCGTGGCCAGCTTCTCCAGGCGGCACTCGGTGTAGCGGTAGGCGGCGGCGGAGTCGCCGTCCAGCGAGCCGAAGTTGCCGTGGCCGTCCACCAGCGGGTAGCGCAGGGAGAAGTCCTGCGCCATGCGCACGAGCGCGTCGTAGATGGCCGTGTCGCCGTGCGGGTGGTAGCGGCCCATGATGGCGCCAACCACTTGCGCGCACTTCTGGTACTTCGTGTCGAACGACAGGTTCAGGTCGTTCCACATGCCGTAGAGGATGCGGCGCTGCACCGGCTTGAGGCCGTCGCGCACGTCTGGCAGGGCACGCGAGGTGATGACCGACAGGGCGTAGTTGAGGTACCGGCGGCGCGCTTCCTCGGCCAGGCCCGCGGGCAGGCTGTCCCCGCCACCAGCGCCGGACCCGCCGCCGCCGCCGCCCTTTCCTCCGCCCCCTGCCGGGCCTCCCTGCTTCTTGCGCGACTTCGTTTCGGCTTCTGCGAGCATGGTCATGGAATCCAGATGGGTTTCACACGGGCCGACCGGCCGGGCGTGACGCGGCGCGCGGGCGTCACGCCGTGCGCGCTGCGACTACCAGTCGGGTGGGACCCTCGACGTCAGATGGGCCGGACTACCATGGGCCTCTGACATTGAGAACGAATTCGGGAGGTTGCAGCGGCTCCAGCCCGGAACTTCTGCACGTCCGTACAGTCCTATGCCTGCTTGAAACCCACCGCCAACCCCCCGGAATTCCGAGGGGAGTGGGGGCAGGGCCTGGCCGGCGGGCTGCTGGGACTAGCCGTTGTCGCCGTTGGGGTTGGCGCGGGGCTTCTTGCCCTCCGCGTCAGGGGCGCGGCCCCAGCCGCGGCCGCTCTTGAAGATCTGCACGCCCCGGCCGGAGCCGCCACCGGCCATCCCGTTGATGGTGGCGGTGAGGGCCTTGCTGCCCGGCGGGTGGTAGATGACGCGCACCTTGCGGGCGGAGGGCAGGAGCGCGCTGGTGGCGTCCACCAGCAGGTAGACCGTGGTGCCGTCCGTCTGGATGCGCTCCGGGTCCTGGCGGTTGTTGAGGTCCGCGAGCAGCTCGCCCGCGTCCGCGCTGGTGGCGTCCGAGCTCAGCTGGCGGATCTTCACGCGCAGGGTCATCTCTGGAGGCGCGTCCTGGCGCTTGTACTCCCGCACGCCTTGGATGACGACCGCCAGGTCGGCGCCGTTCTCCGGGGCCTTGTTGGCGTCCAGGTGGAGGCCGGACTGGACGCTGGAGTCGGTGTCCAGGAAGAGGGTGACGTTGGCGCAGCGCTGCTTGCACTCCTCGCCGAAGGGGTCCTTGTTGAACTTCAGGCGCATGGCGAAGTCGCTGCCCTGGGGCCCGATGGTGGCATCCACGATGACGGGGCGCTCATCGTCCGGTGACGGCTTGTAGCGGAAGGTCGAGGTGGACCGCCCCGCGGCGGAGGTGGACGCGCTGACCAGCAGCGAACAGGCGAGCAGGGTGGGCAGGCGCTTCACGGACTTGGACCTCCTGACGGCGTGGGGCATCAAAAAGAGGCATTCAAAGGGAACTGGCCCCGGGCCGGCAAGCCTGGGGCGTAGAGTGGCCGTCTGGAGGACAACCATGCCCACACCGTACGTGCGTCAGCTCAAGCTCGGACCGATGGACAACTTCGTCTACCTGGTGGGTCCCCAGGACGGCCCGGAGGTGGTGGTGGTGGATCCGGCCTGGGACGTGCAGGCCATCGAGGCGGCGGTGGCGCAGGACGGCAAGCGCGTGGTGGGCGCGTTCGTGTCGCACTGCCACGGCGACCACATCAACGGCCTCGAGGAGCTGCTGTCGCGCCATGACGTCCCGGTGTACGCGCAGGCGGAGGAGGTCGCCTTCTCCAGCGAGCTGCGCAAGCGTGGGGGGGACGCGCTTCGGTCCCTGAGGGCGGGCGACGCGGTGCCGGTGGGCGCGCGCACGTTCCATGCGCTGCACACGCCCGGGCACACGCCGGGGTCGCACTGCCTGCTGGCGGAGGACGCGCTCGTGTCCGGGGACACGGTCTTCATCAACGGGTGCGGCCGGTGCGACTTCCCGGGCGGTAGCCCGGAGGACATGTACCGCTCGCTGTCGCAGGTGCTGGCGAAGGTGCCGGACACCGCGCGGCTGTACCCCGGGCATGACTACGCGGACGTGCCGGTGGCCCAGATGGAGGCCATCCGCCAGAAGAACCCGTACTTCGGCTTCCCGGACATGGCGTCGTTCGTGGCCTTCCGGATGCGACCGCGGCGGTGACTCTCCACGTCCGGGCGTTTCTGACACCCTCGGAGATTTCGCGTACGGGCGCACTCGCGACAGTCTTGAAGTAAACTCAAGCCAGGGAAGCTCGGAAGAGGGCTCCCGCTGCCTTGAGGGGACGCGCGATGCCCGTGGAGATCAGCTCGGTCGCAGTGAAGGATGCGGACGCGAAGACGTGGGCGGACGGCGCCTACTCGTACGCGCGGACGACGGACCGCACCCGGCTGGCCCACCTGACGAAGGTGGGGTTGCGCAACACGCTCCGGTCGTGGATCGCCTCGAAGCCGTGGTCGTTCCCCAAGGGCACGAAGCTGGGCTCCTTCGAGCCCACCTTCGGCATGACGAACACCGCGCCCAAGGCCTACTGGAAGGCCTTCGCCAGCAAGGGCGAGTTCTACATGCACCTGATGTACGAGGCCGACGCCCGCTGCCAGCGCAACCGCGAGCTGGAGCAGGAGCTGGCCGAGGACGTCCTGGAGCATGCCCGGACACGCCAGACGCTGAATGACCTGCGCAGGGCGCTGGGGCAGTACCTCTGGGAGCACGACAGCTGGAGCGGGACCATCAGCCACGTCGTGCAGACGTACTCGCCCTTCAACCTGCTGCCCAACATGACGGGCAGCTACAACGAGGCCAACTCGTACCCGGCCTACGAGCGCCGTCAGTGGGAGAAGCTGGGCGGCAACCTCAACCCCATCAACCTGGTGATGAACCTGACGGCGCAGCCGCTGTACGACTACAGCGTGCGCAGCAAGGACCGGGTGAGCCTGAGCTATGACCGGCGGGACTTCTCCGTCGCGGAGAACGTCGCCATCCTCCACGACCTCAAGGAGCTGTTCAGCCCCATTGGCAACAGCCGGGCCATGATCTCCATGCACAAGGAGCTGGTCCCGCATCCCTACCAGGGGGCGACGAGCCCCGCCCGGCCCAGGCGTTGGACGACGGACGGCGCAGCTCGCGCGAACGTGCTCAAGAAGGACCTCACGCGCTACACCGGGGATCCGCACACGGAGCGCCGGCAGGTGGCCTGGGATCAGGGGCGCAAGGGCGCGGGCACGCGCAACGAGGACTCGCCGGACACGGAGACGGCGCGAGAGCACCACATGCCCATCGAGACCGGGCGCTCGCACACGGCGGCCCGCCTGTTCGAGATGGTCGCCCTGCTGCGGCCCGCGAATGGCGCGGGCCCGGTGGCAACCCAGCTCTTCGCGGACCGGATGAAGGCCATGGCCTTCGGCATCTTCGGGTACTGGAACGCGGACCAGTCCGTGGGCGGCTACCCCAAGAGCCTCACGCCGGTGCACACCTACCACGAGGTGATGGACCCGGCGGAGGACTACCTGATGGACATCTACGAGCACCCCTTCACGTACGACGACGTGATCGCCTGGCTGGGGACCTGAGCGCCCGCTCGGCTCACACCCGCCGCGCGCGGGCCATGGGCGGCATCTTCACGCCGCCGCCCGGCTTCGCGTGCATGGCCCAGTACGCGGACACACCCAGCAGGGCCAGCGACAGCAGCGTCCACAGGGCCGCCCAGACGATGGATGGCACCCACGTCTCGCTGGCGAGGATGGCCGCGTCGCTCTGCGCGCGCACCGCGCTGTTCCACAGGTCGTCCCTCAAATCGAAGATGACGTAGAGGGCGGTGAAGGCCGCGAGGAACAGGTTGAGCGCGTCCACCAGCCCCGTGGGCAGGAAGCGCGCACCCAGTCCCATGGCCAGGGCCATGCCCAGGCAGAAGGCCAGGGTGAACGGGTCCCCCGCGTAGAAGAAGCCCATCACCGCCAGCCACACGGACGCCGCGCCCATCACCGCGCGGCCCAGCCGGAACCGGAACGTGGCCAGCATCAGCCCCGCGCCCGCCACCGCGCTGCCCAGGTAGCCCGCGGACGACACGATGACGCGGTTGAGCACGCCCGGCGGCAGGCGGGAGAGGCAGCTGCCTCCCTCGTTCACCTGGAGGTGCACCCGGTCCACCGAGCCCCCCACGAGCAGTGAGGCAATGGCATGCCCGCTCTCATGCATCATCACCACCAGCACCTTCACCGGCCACAGCACCGGCGAATACCAGAAGTACCAGGACGCCCCCATCAAGAGCAGGAGCAGCGCCAGCCTTCCGAAATCCAGTGTCGCCCCGCTCGCGGTCCGCATCGCTGGTCCCCTCCTGCCTGGACACCGGAACATCCAAGCGCGTTCCATCTTCCGCGAAAACGCGCCCCCCGGACACCGGAACGGTCGCGCCGGGGCGGCGGACGGAGTAGGGAAGGGTCACCATGAAGAAGACGCTCCTTCTCCTCGCGCTCGTGGCAGCCCCGGCCTTCGCCGGGGAAGGGAAGTGGACCCCCCAGCAGGTGCTGGAGCTGAGCCCTGCCTGGCTCAAGGCCCAGGGCCTCCAGCTGCCACCCAACAAGCTGTGGGACCCCAAGCGGGGCACGGGCCTGCTGGCGGGCACGGTGAACACCGGCGGCTGCTCCGGGTCGTTCATCTCCGCCTCCGGCCTCATCATCACCAACCACCACTGTGCCTTCTCCATCATCCAGGAGCACAGCTCCCCGCAGAAGGACCTCATCACCGACGGCTTCCTCGCGAAGAGCCAGTCGGAGGAGCTCCCGGGCAAGGGCTCGCGCGTGCAGGTGCCGCGCGGCTTCAAGGACGTGACGGCGGAGATCAACGGCGCCGTGCCGCAGGGCGCGGACGACCTCGCGCGCTACAAGGCCATCGACCGCAAGCAGAAGGAGCTGGTGGCCGAGTGCGAGAAGCGCCCCGCCACCCGCTGCCAGGTGGCCACCTTCGACGGCGGCGTGAACTACACGCTGGTGGACGCGGTGGAGTTGCAGGACGTGCGCCTGGTCTACGCGCCGCCGCGCGCCGTGGGTGAGTACGGCGGCGAAGAGGACAACTGGATGTGGCCGCGCCACACCGGCGACTTCGCCATCATCCGCGCGTACACCGCGCCGGACGGCGCCTCCGCGGCGTTCAGCGACAAGAACGTGCCTTACAAAGCAGAGTTCTTCTTCCCGTTGTCCACGGAGGGCGTGAAGCCGGGCGACTTCGTGATGGTGCTGGGCTACCCGGGCACCACCTTCCGCACGCTGCTCGCGGACGAGATGGCGGAGCGTCAGGCGCGCTACTACCCGCGCATCCGCGACGTGCTGGGCGAGGCCATCCGCATCCTGGAGGCCGAAGGGGAGAAGGACCCGGCCGGGAAGATCGCCGTGGCCTCGCAGCTCAAGGGCCTGCACAACGCCTACAAGAACGCGGGCGGCCAGCTGGCGGGCCTGAAGCGCGGCCACATCGTGGAGAAGCAGCGCGACACGGAGGCCGCCACCGTCGCCTGGGCGCGGAAGGACGCCGCGAAGTGGGGGGATGCCCTCAAGGCCCGCGAGGCGCTGCTCGCGGAGCAGCAGGACTCCGCCAAGACCTTCGACCGCGAGTTCCTCCTGAACATGTCCAGCCGTCTGGCGCGAGGCCCCGCGCTGGCCACGTCCGTGTCCCGGCTGGCCATGGAGCGCGCGAAGCCGGACCTGGAGCGCCGCCCGGAGTACATGGACCGCGAGGTGCCGCGCATCAAGGACCGCCTGGAGCGCGAGCAGAAGAACCTCTTCCTCGCCTCGGACAAGGCGCTGCTGCACGCGTTCGTGAAGCGCGCGCAGGCGCTCCCCGCGGACGCGCGCATCGCGTCCGTGGACGCCGTGTTTGGCAAGACGTACTCGGAGAAGGACGTCTCCGCGAAGATCGACTCGCTGTACGCGGGCACCAAGGTGCTCACCCTGGCGGAGCGCCTGAAGATGGCGGACGAGTCCGTGGGGCAGCTCGCCGCGCGCCGCGACCCCATGCTGGCGTTCGGCATGGAGCTGGCGAAGGAGCAGGCCGCGCTGGATGACACGCGCGACCGTCGTCAGGGCGCGTCCTCCCGGCTGCGGCCGGCGTGGCGCAAGGCGGTGATGGCGCAGGCGGGCAAGCCGATTGCTCCGGACGCCAACAGCACGCTGCGCGTGTCGTTCGCCAAGGTGCAGGGCTACACGCCGCGCGACGGCGCGCTGTACCTGCCGCAGACGACGCTGACGGGGATGATGCAGAAGCACACCGGTGAGGAGCCCTTCAACGCGCCGGAGAAGGTGCGCGCGGCCGCGGCGGCGAAGAAGTTCGGGCAGTGGGCGGACCCCCGGCTGAAGGACGTGCCGGTCGACTTCCTGGCGGACGCGGACACCACGGGCGGCAACTCCGGCAGCCCCACGGTGAACGGCAAGGGTCAGCTGGTGGGCGTGAACTTCGACCGCGTGTGGGAGAACGTCGCGAACGACTTCGGCTACAATCCGGACGTGGCCCGGAACGTCAACGTGGACGTGCGCTACCTGCTCTGGCAGCTCGACCAGGTCGAGGACGCGGACGCGCTCCTGCGCGAACTCAACGTCCGCAAGGGCAAGCCGGTGGCCAAGGAGGCTCGCTGACATGTCGGACGCGGGGGACGGGACTCCAGCGCTGCCCACCTTCCGGCCGGATGAGCGGGTGTGTGGCAACTGCAAGCTCTGGAGCCCGCACTCCGTGGATCATCGTGGATGGGTAGGGCCGTGCCGCCTGCAGAACTCGCGCGGCATGTTCCCGCCCTCCGCGCCCATCTGTGACAAGTACGCGCCCCGGGGCTCCGCGGCCCCGGCGCCCGTGGTTTCGAGCACGCGAACCCGCGCCCCGCGCAGCGTGGCGCCCGTGGTGGTGCGCCGCCGCGCGGATCCGCACGAAGTGGTGGACCTGGAAGGGCTGAACATGACGCGCGAAGAGCTGATGGACATCTTCCGGGAGGCGGCGGCCCTCAGTGATCCGCCGCTCGCCGGCAAGTGGGAGGGCGGCACGGTGCGGCTGGTGCCGGGCAACCCGGAGCTGCAGGCGAAGGACATGCCCATCGACGGCCTGTTCCACAAGGTCACGATGGTGCGCGACCGCATCCGCGTGCTGGAGCAGAAGCTCAACGCGCACCCCAAGCTCACGGACGCGGAGAAGGCGGAGATGCAGGGCTACATCACCCGCGTCTACGGCTCGCTCACCAGCTTCAACCTCCTCTTCAAGGAGAAGGGTGATCAGTTCGTGGGCAGCAAGGGCGACGAGTAACGGCGCCCGGGCTCGGGAGACTCAAGGCCGCTGGCCGCGCTCCTCCATCACGGTGAGGGCGCGCTGGCGGCCGCGGTGCAGGGCGCTCTTCACGGTGCCCTCGGGGATGCGCAGGAGCCGGGCGATTTCGGCGGAGCCCAGGCCGCGCACCTCGCGCAGGTAGAGCACCTGCCGCTGCTGGGGGTTCACCTCCTCCAGCGCTTCGTGGAAGTGCTGCTGCATCTGCGTGCCCATGGCGTGGGCCTCTGGCGACACGGCCTCCTGGGGCGCGTGCGTCAGCCGCTCCCGGCGCCTTCGCGCGCGCAGCCAGTTGATGCTGCTGTTGACCATCACCCGGTGCAGCCAGGTCGTCCACGTCGCCCGTCCATCCAGTCCCGGAGGCTGCCGCGACAGGCGCATGAAGACGTCCTGCACCACGTCCTCCGCGTCGTCGGTGTCCCCCACGATGCGCCGGGCAATGGCCAGCGCCCGGGGACGGTGAAGGGCGTACAAAGCATCCAGGGTGGGGAAGGGGAGGACGGCGGCGTGCGGGCCCATGGCGGACGGTCTCCTGTGTCTTCCCGTGAAACGAACGGGCCCGCGAAAGGGTCTATTGCCCTGGAGGGCATGCGACTCCGGGGCCGTGTTTTCGCCCGGACAGCCGGTGCGCACCTTCCGGGCATGGCTCAGCTGGCCCAGTACGGACGCAGGAGGCCGTTCATGCCCCGGCGCCGCGAGGGCAGCGGCATCATGGACCTGCTCCTGGGGCGCCCGCTCACCAGCGCCCAGGCGATGCAGGAGAAGACGGGCGTCCTCACCGGCGTGGCCCTGCTCGGGCTGGATGCGCTGTCCTCCACCGCGTACGGCCCGGAGGCCGCGCTCACCGTGCTGCGCCCGCTGGGGGCCTCGGGGTTGTGGCTGCTCTTCCCCATCACCGCCGCCATCGTCGGGCTCTTGATGATCGTCGCGAGCTCATACGCGCAGACCATCGCCGCGTATCCCAGCGGTGGCGGCGCGTACACCGTGGCGAAGCAGAACCTGGGGCGGGGCGCGGGGCTGCTCGCGGCGACGGCGCTGATGCTGGACTACCTGCTCAACGTGGCGGTGGGCATCTCCGCCGGAACGGGCGCGCTGGTGTCCGCGTTCCCCGCCTTGCGGCCCCACACGCTGCCCATCACCCTGGGCATCCTGGCGCTGCTCACCCTGGTGAACCTGCGCGGCGTCAGCGAGGCGGGCGCCGTGTTCGTCGTGCCCACGTGGTTCTTCATCACCTCGTTGAGCGTGGTGCTGGCCGTGGGCCTCTTCAAGCTGGCCACCGGTGACGCGATGCCCGTGCAGCAGCCGCCGCCGCTGGCGGTGCCCACCGCGTCCCTGGGCGCGTGGCTGGTGATTCGCGCCTTCGCCAGCGGATGCACGGCGATGACGGGCGTGGAGGCCATCAGCAACGCCGTGCCCATCTTCCGCGACCCGTCCATCCGCCGGGCGCGCACCACGCTGGGCATCATCGTGGGCGTCCTGGTGACGATGCTGCTGGGCATCGCGCTCCTGTGCCGGGCGTACGGCGTGGGCGCCACGGACCCCGACGGCGCGAACTACCAGACGGTGCTGTCGCAGCTCATCGCGGCGGTGATGGGGCGCGGCGTCTTCTACTACGTGGCCATGGCCGCCATCCTCTGCGTGCTCGCGCTGTCCGCGAACACCAGCTACGCGGGCTTCCCGCTCGTCTGCCAGGTGCTGGCGCGCGAGCGCTACCTGCCGCCGGGCTTCGCCCACCGGGGCCGCAGGCTCGCCCTGTCGCGCGGCATCCTCACCCTGTCCACGCTCGCGGCCGTGCTGCTCATCGTGTGCAAGGGCATCACGGACCGGCTGATTCCCCTGTTCGCCATTGGCGCGCTGATGGCCTTCACCTTGTCCCAGGCCGGCATGGTGGTGCACTGGAGCCGGCACCGGGAGGATGAGGGCTGGCGGTGGCGCCGGGCCCTCAACGGCGCGGGAGCGGTGATGACGGCGCTCACGCTTTGCATCGTGGGCGTGTCCAAGTTCATGCACGGCGGCTGGGCCGCGTTCGTCCTCGTGCCCGTGGGCCTGCTGGTGCTGTCGCGCGTCCACGCCGCGTACGCGCGCACGCGGCAGGTGACGGAGCTGAAGCGGCCCGTGCTCCTCACGCCCGCGTCGCCGATTGTCGCCGTGGTGCCCGTGGACCGCTGGTCCCACGCGTCGGAGACGGCGCTGCGCTTCGCGCTGACGCTGAGCGATGACGTGCGCGCGGTGCACATCTGCAGCGGCGACACCGACGAGGCGGCGCTGGACGCCCAGTGGCAGCGCTTCGTCCAGGCGCCGCTCCAGGAGGCCGGGCGCAAACCCCCGCCGCTCGTGCACGTGGGGTCGCCGTACCGCGCGCTGGTGTGGCCGCTGATGGACTACCTGGACGCGCTGCTCGAGGAGGTGCCGGGCGGCACCGTGGCCATGGTGCTGCCGGAGCTGCTGGAGAAGCGCTGGTACCGGGCCATGCTCTACGGCCGCCGCTCGGAGCTGCTCCGCAGCGCGCTGCTGTTGTCCGGCGAGCGGCGCCTGGTGGTGGTCAGCGTGCCCTGGTACATGCGCACGCAAGCGCACCCGGCGCCGCACTCCGCCTGGGGCGACCCCGCCCACCCCGGAGACAGCGGGTAGGGCGGAAGCGCCTTCGACGTCACTCCTGCTCGTCCTGCTTCGTCAGGCCCCAGTCCTTCAGGCGCTTGAAGAGGGTGGAGCGCGCGAGGCCCAGCTCTCGCGCCACGCGCTCGCGGTTGTTGTTGAAGCGTCGCAGCGCGGTTTCGATGATCTGCCGCTCCAGCTTCTCCAGCATCTGCTCCAGCGTCATGCCCGGTGGAAGCTCCGGCACGGTGATGCCCGTCTCGCGGTTGACCTCCTGGTCGAAGGACAGGTCGCTCGCGTCGATGGACGGGCCCTTGCGCAACAGCAGCGCGCGGTGCACCACGTTGCGCAGCTCGCGGATGTTGCCCGGCCACGCGTGCTGCTGGAGCCGGTCCAACGCGGCCGGCGTGAAGCGCACCGTCTGTCCGCGCGGGGCGAACGCGCGCATGAAGTGCTCCGCCAGCGCCACCACGTCTCCCCGGCGGCTGCGCAGGGGCGGCAGGTGCAGGGGCACGACGCACAGGCGGTAGTAGAGGTCTTCGCGGAAGCGGCCCTCGCGCGCCGCCGCCAGCAGGTCGCGGTTGGTGGCCGCCACCACGCGCACGTCCACGTGCAGCGGGCGGCTGGCGCCCACGCGCTTGATTTCGCCGCTCTCCAGCGCGCGCAGCAGCTTCGCCTGGAGGTCCAGGGGCAGCTCGCCAATCTCGTCCAGGAACAGCGTGCCGCCGTCCGCCTCCTCGAAGGCGCCCTTGCGCGCGCCCACGGAGCCGGTGAACGCGCCCTTCTCGTGGCCGAACAGCTCGCTCTCGATCAGCTCCTTGGAGATGGCGGCGCAGTTGACCGGGATGAGCGGCCGGTTCGCGCGCGGCGAGCACGCATGCAGCGCGTTCGCCACCAGCTCCTTGCCCGTGCCGGACTCGCCCAGGATGGTGACGGCCGCGGTGGACGGCGCCACGCGCTGAATCAGGTCCGTGAGCTGCCGCACGGACGGGTCGTTCCCGAGGATGCCGTGGAAGGCCTGCGCCTCCTTCTTCGCCGCGGGCACGGTCTCCAGGATCAGCTCCGCCTCGCCCACGCGCAGCGTGGTGGGCAGCGTCACCTCCGCCTCGAAGAGGCGCACCGGCCCCAGCCAGGTGCCGTTGGTGGAGCGCAGGTCCACGACGTGGAAGACGCCTTCCCGGCGAGTCACCTTGAGGTGCCGGCCGGAGATGAACCGGTCCTGGAGCACCAGGTCGTTGCCTGCGTCCTTGCCCACCGTGAAGCTGTCGCCGGTGAGCCGGTGCACGGCTTCCGAGCCGCCCTGCTTCACGCGCAGCTGCGCGGCCTGCCAGCGCTGCGAGTCGCGGCCCTGCACGGCGGTGGCGCTGCCGGCCTCCGTGGCCGCGTCCGCGTCGTCGCTGGCGCCGTGCTGGCGGAACACCGCGCGCCACTGGCCCAGCTCGATGTCCGCGCCGTCCGGCAGGTCCGCGTGCTCCACCATCGCGCCCGCGACCTTCGTGCCCTTGCCGGACAGGTCCTCCACGCGGCACTTCTGGCCGTCCCACAGGAGGGCCACCTGCTGGCGGCTCACCTCTGGATCCGGAATGGCCACGTCGCTGGAGTCGCCCCGGCCGAGCACCACCCGCGCCCGGTCCACCGCCACCCGCAGCACTTCCTCGCCTCGACGGAAGAACACCAGCTCCGGCATTACGAACTCTCTCCCACGCCCGGACACCCCAGGGCCGCGCGCAGCGCTTTACACGGCGCGTGCGCGGGCATCAACCGGGGGCCAGGAAGGAGCCGGCGCCGGGTGGGGGAGGGCCGGAACCGACCCTGCCCGTCACCCCTCTGCATGCGACCTACCGCTTGGGACCGAAGCGGGGGCTGCTCACCATGCCGGTGAGCCGGCCGCCGCGCCAACCCGGGTTGTCCCGGTCCTGCGGCAGCATGTTCACCGCGAGCGCCAGGGGGCCCAGCCGCTGCTGGAAGGCCTGCTCGAACTTCAGCCGCACGTCGAGCCCCAGCTCGCTGTACTCCAGCCGGCGGCCCAGCTTCAGCGTGCCGGTGCCGGAGCCCTCCAGGTCCTCGCTCTTGAGGTTCAGGTCGCGCACCGTGCCCATGCCCTTGTCGAACTGGACGTCGCCCTTCAGCTCGCCCAGCACCACGCGCGGCAGCTCCATGGGCATGGCGGGCCCGCCGCCCATGGGGATGGCCGCCTTGCCGCCCTTGATGGTGAGCCCCTGGGTGTCCAGCGCCACCGTGCCGGACGCCTGGGACCAGTCCACCGGCTGACCGCGAATCAGGGTCCCCGGCGCGGTGAGCGCGAGCTTCGCGTTGAGGGTGCCTTCCATGTCCACGCCCGTGTACGCCGGCAGGTTGCCGCCGCCGGCCTGCACGCCGTCCACGTCCACGTTCAGCGACGTGCTGCTCATGCCGCCCACGTGGATGTTCACCGTGCCGCCCATGCCCTTCATCTTCACCACCAGGCCGACCGGGAAGAGGGACGGGCGCAGGGCCACGCTGTCGAAGATGAGCGGCTGGCCCAACTCGTCCGGACCCAGCCCGCCGGACTCGCCCCGCGCGAGCGCCGCCACGGACTCCGAGCCCAGCGGCGTGGGCGGCTTGCTCAGGCGCACGTTGGTGGCGGTGACGCCGGACAGGCCGGGACGCAGGCTGTCGATGCGCACCGCCAGCCCGTGGGCCGCGGCCTCCGTCACCAGCCGCGAGCGGACCGCGTCGTACGGGAAGGTGAGCAGCAGGCAGAGGATGAACGCCACCACCGCGAAGGCGGTGTAGCCCAGGACGAGCTTCCAGCGGGCGATCTTGGATTCAGTGGCCATGGGCTATTGCTTCATCCGGTAGGTGGCGACGGTCGTCCACGCCGTCAGGGTGTCCGTGGCGGGCCGGGGCTCCACGCGCAGGTACTTCACCTTCACGATGCCCGGGCCCGTCTCCACCGTGCGCAGGAAGTCCGTCAGCTTGCGCAGGTCCACGTCCGTGAAGGTCAGCTCCACGGAGCTTTCGATGATCTTCCCGTCCCCCACGCCCACGTCGCCCTTGGGCGTCATGTTGGGGACGGTGAGGCCCGCGGCGGTGGCCTTGTCCTCAATGTATGTAATCAGCCGCACGTTGCTCTGGGTGAGCTGCTGCTCCACGTTCTGCCGGTCCGCCTGCGCCTGGCCGTAGCTGGTCGCCAGCGCCTGCACCTCCTGCAGCTTCGCCAGCTTGTCCTGCGTGCGCCGGCGGTAGCCCTGCGCGCTGTTGGCGAAGCTGAAGAGGGTGACGAAGAGCACGAACACCAGCACCGCGGAGCTGGCCAGCGCCACGAGCTTGCGCTCGCGGTCGGAGAGCCGCTCGAACCAGGTCTGGAGGGGCGCGAAGAGTTCTCGAAGCTTTCCCATGTCAGGTCTCTCCCGCCGGCGTCTCGCCGGGGCACTGCACCTGCACGTCCAGGCGGAAGGTCACCTTCTGCCCGTCACGCGTCTTCTCCACCTTGCCCTCCTTCACGTCCTTGAAGCAGCGGTGGCCCTTCAAGGCGGCGGAGAGCGTGTCGATCTGCTTGGAGCTGTCCGTCTCGCCCTGAAGCATGATGCGGTCCAGGTCCACCTGGATGCGGTCGAACTTCACCGGCACCTCCGGCGGGATGCGCTGGGTGACCTCCGCCAGCAGGTTCACCGCGGACATCGCGGGCAGCGCCGCGGCGGGGCTCTCCACGCCCTTGAGCATGTTCAGCGCGCGGTCGTAGTTCGTCTCGCAGGTGCCCAGGATGCGCTGGGTCGTCTTGCAGAGCACCGCGTCCACCTCCGCCTCGCGCCGCGCCAGGACGGTATTGCGCACGACGCCGAAGGCGATGAGCAGCAGCAGCAGCGTCACCGCGAAGGACGCCAGCAGGCCCAGCCGGTCCTTCACGTAGTCGTAGCCGCCCTTGAAGGCGAACTCACCCCGGCGCAGGTTGAAGCGCGGCGCCTTCACCCCGGCCGCGTTGCCGCGCATGGCCAGCGCGTACGCCTGCGCCGCGGACGGCGTCTCCCGGGGGCCAATCTTCTCCGCCGCGTCCACCGGGAGCGCCAGCACGCGCACCGGCAGGTTCAGGTCCTTGGACAGCTGCTCGGCCAGGCCCGGCATCCGCGCGGTGCCACCGCACAGCACCACCGCGGAGACCTGCTGGCGGGCGCGCGCGGCGTAGGCCTTGAAGGACGGGCGCAGCTCGCGCAGCACCGGCTGCAGGCCGCGCACGAAGGCGTTCGCGGCGCGCTCGGCGTCCGGCCCCTGCGCGGCGCTGGCCATGGCGCCGTGCGTTTCCTTCCACGCGTGGGCCTCCGGCAGCGTCGTCTGGAACTCCGTGGCCAGGGCGCGCGTCAGGTCGCGCCCGCCGCCCGCGAAGGTGCGCGCGAACTCCACGCCCTTGCCCGGGTGGCCAATGGCCACCGCCGTGCGCTCGTGGCCGATGTCCACCACCGCCACCGGGCCGCTGTCACCCACGGCCTCGAAGAGGCCGGGCAGCTGGGTGAAGAGGTTCTGGTACGCGAGCGCCGGGTGGGTGATGACGCGAGGATCCACCTGGAGGCCGCTCAGCATCGCCAGCAGCGACTGGAGCTCCTCCTTCTTCACCACGCCCACCAGCAGGTCCGCGGCCTTCTCCTTGCCGCCGGTGTCCTTCTGGCCGACCACCTGGTAGTCGTAGACGACCTCCGAGATGTCGAACGGCAGCTGGCTGCCCACTTCGAAGGGCAGCGTCGCCTCCACGCGCTTGCTGTCGGAGAAGGGCAGGCTCACCGCGTGCGTGGTGAGGGACGGGCCGGGCAGGGCGATGACGACCTGGTCCACGTGCCCCTGCGGCATCTTCCCGAGCAGCTCCTCCACCGCGGCGCGCAGCGTCTCCAAGCGCTCGCCTTCCTGCGCGCGGCGCACTTCCGCGTAGGCCTGGGTGGTGTTGCTTTTCGTCCCGGAGGTGAGGACCACCCCCTTCACGGAGTGGCTGCCCAGGTCCAGGCCAAGAATGCGGGCCATGCTATTCCTCTCTGTAATACACGAGCTTGCCCAGCCCGTCGTCCAGGCGGATGACGGCGGTGAGCGTCTTCTGGACGCTGCCCGCTTCTCCCACGGACTTGATGGTGAACGTCTTGCTCTTGTCGCTCAGGTAGCGGTTCCCCTGGACGTTGCCCTTGATGAGCGGGTTGACCGCGATGCCCGCCTGCTCCACCACGCCCAGGAAGTCCGACACCGACATGCCGAAGAAGTTGAACATGCGCGCGGCGCGGATGCGGCTGATGAGCTCGTTGAGGAACACCGGGTCCGTCAGGCGCGGGTCCGGGTGGTTGGGGTCCGCGGCGGACATGATGGCCAGCCCCAGCATGATGGGGTCGTCGGTGTTGATGTTCGGCTTGGAGTTGACGTTCGGGTACACCGTGAGCCGGTCGCGGAAGGCCGCCATGAAGCGGTCGTTGACGCCATGCACGCGGTACAGCTCGTCCAGGCTGTCGAAGCGCGCGTTCTTGACGTCATAGCGCGGTTCGTAGCGGCTGTACGGAGAACCCTCGTCCGCGAAGCCGTTGACGAAGGGGGTGTTGGTGTCACGGACGTTGAGGGTGGACTGGGTGGTGTCGTCGTCCGCCCAGTCCTTCAGCGCGATGACGGTGTCCATGGGCGTGGAGCGCACGTGGTTGGCGTCGTCCTGCTGCCAGAGGAACTCGAAGCGCTTGTCGGAGAACATGTCCAGCAGGCGCGCGGCGGTGGCCTGCATCTCCGCGCCGCCGGTGGCGTTGAGGCGCGTGACGTTGAGCTTCTCCTCTTCGTCGCTGATGGTCGCGAGGAAGCAGCCCTCGAAGCCGCCGAAGGACCTGCGCTGCATCTGCGCCGCCATCTGCGTGGCCGCGCCCGCGTTCTCCCCGTCCTCGCCCTCCATCTGGAAGTTGGAGTCCGCCTGCAGGGGCTCCGTCTCAATGGGGCGGCCGCTCGCGTCCTCCGCGCCGTCGCTCTTCACCAGGCCCTTGAGCATGTGGCAGTCCACCCGCGCCAGCTTCCAGAGCTGGAGGTTGAGCGACTGCGGCTGGAACGCGTTGGCGCCGCCCGCGCCGTTGGCGCCGCCGCCCGTGAGTGCGCCCAGGATGCTCGCGGGGTTGGGGATGGGCGTCTGGTCCACCTGCTTCTGGAAGCGCAGCAAGAGCCGCCCCAGCGACAGGCCGGAGCGGGCCATGTAGTAGGCGCGCACTTCGTCCCGCTGGTTGGCGGCGAGCTGCAGGTCCACGCGGCTGTTGTAGGCGAACTCCGTGGCCACCACCGTGAGCAGGGTGATGGACACGAGCGCGATGATGAGCGCCACACCGCGCGAGCGCCGGTGCTTGCGCTCCGCGGGCGAACGCGGCGCCGCCTGGGAGAGGGCCGTCCGCGCCTTGCCGCGCCGGCGGGACGCCTGCTGGAAGTAGGGGAAGGCCATCAGTTGAACCTCTCCAGGGTTGTGTTGAGCACGATGCGCGTCTGCGTGGTGTAGCGCGCCTCCTTGCCCGACTCATCCAGGGCGATGACGGTGATGCGCACGCGCGTGGGCAGGATGTCCTTTCGCTCCGTGCGCCGCGTATCCCATTCGTCGTCCCACTCCTTCTTGTCGGAATCCCAGTAGGCGAACTCCACGCCCTTGACGCCCTCGAAGAGGACGTCCGTGGCGCCGCCCCGGTCCATGCGGTCCCCCACGTTGGGATTCACCCGCCGCTTCAGGTCCTGCCGCTGCCGGGCGCCGCGCTCGGAGGAGTTCTCCACGAAGTACTCCACCACCGCCTGGTCGGACTCCTTCACGTCCGTGTACAGGCGCTGGTGCGCGAACGTCGTGAAGGTCAGCTTTTCGCGCTCGCCAATGAAGTTGGTGGGCCGGTCGTTCTGGTCGCGGAAGCGGCGTGCGTCGTAGCGGTCGCTCACGAACGCGGAGCCGATCTCCCGCGCCATGCGGTTGAGCGACACGCGCACCATGCGGTAGCGCTCCGCCTCGCCCTCCACGACCTCCTTGGCGTTGATGCCCGTCTGGAAGGCCATGGCGACGACGGTGCCCATGAGGGCGGTGATGCCCACCGCGACCATGACCTCCATGAGGGTGAAGCCACGCATGCGCCGCTTCATCGGATGCTCCCTCCGCGAGGCAGGCTCGGCAGGTTCGGCATGCCACCCCGGCCGCCGAAGATGCCGCCCGGCGCGCGCGGGTTGATGCCGGTGTTTCCGGTGCCGCCCTGCTGGCCGCCCATGCTGCCGTTGAGCTGCTTGAGCTGTTCCGCCCGGTTGACCAGTGGCTCGCGCGTGTTCGGGTCCAGCATCTGCCCGTTGGGGCCGGGGATGGGGTTGTCCACCAGCTGTCCCGTGCGCGGGTTCACCCACTGGTTCTCCGCGCCCGCCGTGCTGCCCGCGTTGGGCGTGAAGCCGCCGTTGCGATCTCCGCCGGGCCCCAGGGACACGACGTGCGTCACCACGTCCACGCTCTCCACCTGGGTGCCTTCCTTCCAGTACACGGTGAGGTGCACCTCGCGGACGGACTTGGTGAGCTGGTCCACCATCTGCGTGAACATGGGCTGCGCCATGCTCATGGCGGACGCGCCCAGGGGGCTGGCGCCGGTGGTTCCGCCAGGAGGCGTGCCGCCCTTGCTGTCACCGCCGCCGCCACCGAAGAGGCTGGCCAGGCCGCCCAGCGGGTCGCCGGAGTCGCCGCCGCCCATGGGCAGGTTGAAGATGGCGCCGATGAGCTGGTCCGGCGTCACGCCGTCCGTCTTGGGCGCGATGATGCGGGCGCGCCACTTGAACTGGGGCCAGCCCTCGTCGGAGAAGTCGCCGGACTGCTCGTCGTCGTCCTGTTCAAAGCCGTCGTCGTAGAGCTTCTGCTCCAGGTCCGTCATCTTCGAGCGGGACAGGAGCGCCGCCACGGTGAGCCGCTTGGTGTAGACGTGGTTCGCCACCGCCCCGGAGTTGAGGTCGAAGATGGCCATCAGCGCGACGCTGAGGATGGCCATGGCCACCATCGTCTCCAGCAGGGTGAAGCCCCCGTGCCTTCGCGTTGGGGTCGTCATGAGCGGGGCACCTCCAGGGCCTCGGATGCGATGAACACCTTGCCCGTCAGGGGTGACACGTCCAGCGTCCAGGCGTTGTCACCCTGGCGCAGGAAGACCATGGCCTTCTCCGTGTAGCCCTGCGGGAAGAAGTAGAGATAGGCCACGCCGCTCTCCACCGGCTCGCGCTGCTGCCGCGTCCACACCGACACCGCCACGCCCGCCGGGAGCTGCTTGGGGGAGATCTCCTCCGCGGTGTACGCGGAGAAGGTGGACTGGGACTCGATGCGGTTCTTCTCCTCGTCCATCAGCTCCTGCGCGGACGGCTGCGAGCCCTCCGAGCGCGTGTAGTTCTTGCGCGAGTCCCCGCCGTTGTTGCCGGCCTTCCGGGCGCGCTCGCGGTCGCGCGCTTCGTCGCGGAGCGCCGAGTCCCGGTCGCGCGAGGTGGTGACGCCGCCCGCGGCGCATTCGGCGTGGTAGCGCGTGGCCTCTTCACGCTTCGGGTCGGGGATTTCGAACACCAGCCGGCACGTCTTGCCGCTGAGCGCCGCCGAGTCGTAGAGCGAGCGGATGACGCCCGCGAGCTCCGTGGCGCTGCCCTTCGCCTTCGCGCCGGTGATGGCGCCAATGCCAAGGGTCACCGCGGCGAACATCACCGCCGCGATGGCCAGCGCGATGGAGATCTCAATCAGCGTGAGGCCGCGCGGGGCGCGACGGCGGCGGGCGGGAGCAGGGGACATGGCCGGCTTCAAGGCTGCACCTCCTGTGCCACGATGCCGCCGCTGAAGAGGTCCGCGGCGTCGCCCGTGCCGCCGGGCTTGCCGTCCGAGCCCAGCGACAGCACGGCGCCCGACTTGCCCTCCATGCGGTAGACGTACGGGTGGCCCCACGGGTCGAGTGGCGTGCTGTCCAGCACCTTGGAGGCGATGAGCGGCGCGAAGCCTTCCGCCTGCGTGGGGAAGGAGCCCATCAGCCGGTGGTAGGCCTTGAAGAAGCCCTCCAGCCGGCGGATCTGCTCGCGCGCCTGGCGCTGCGTGGGCGTGAGCGAGTTGTCCTCGGTGACCCACACCAGCGCGAACGCGAGCAGGGTGGCGAGAGCGAAGACGCCCAGCAGCAGCAGGCGGCCCACGCGCTGCGAGCGGGCGCGGGCCTGATCGCTGGAAACGGCTCGCGCCTCGCGCGCGGACGTCGGGGAGGAAGTGTGCTCGGGAGTCATCACGGGCATTCCTACGACAACACGCGGGAGGCGCGGCTTTGCTTCAGGAAAACGCCCGTTACTGCCGGGCGTTCTGGTCCTTGGAGGAGATGTCGGCGTCGGAGCCCTCGCCGCCCGGGTTGCCGTCGGCGCCGTAGCTGGTGATGACCGGCTTGCCGCCCTCGTTCATGTACACGTACTCGCGGCCCCAGGGGTCCAGCGGCATGCGCTCCAGGTTGTTGGTGTCCACCAGCGCCTTGAGGCCCGTGGCGGTGTCCGGGTAGGAGCCCTTCTTCGTGTAGTAGAGCTTCATCGCGCTCTGGATGTTGCGGATGTCCAGCTTCGCGGTGTCCTGCTTGGCCTCTTCCAGCTTCGGGATGACGGCCACGCCCACCGCCGCCGCGATGAGCCCGAGGATGGTGATGACCACCATGATCTCGATGAGGGTCATGCCGCGGTTCTTGCGGCGCTGCTGCTTCTTCGCGTTCGTCGTCGTCATGTCGTCCTCACCTTCGGGTGACTTTCTGGCAAGCCACCGCGCAATGGGTGTGTCGGGATGTCAGAGGCGTTGATTCAGGGCGTGCCCGCGCTGGAGGCGGCGGGCGGGTCGCGGTGGACGTAGAGGGTGGCCCCCACCGTCGCCAGCGTGGCGGCCAGGGCCAGGAGCCCCGTCAGCGTGGCGCGCTGGATCCATCGGTCGAGCGTGTCGTTCATCGCGAGGCTCCCTCCACCTAATGGATGGCCGTGTTCACCTGCAGAATCGGCATCAGGATGGAGAGGGCGACGAATGCAATCATCACGCCCATCACCACGATGAGCATGGGCTCCAGGAGGCTGGTGAGCGCGCCGATGCGCACGTTCACCTGCGTCTCGTAGGAGTCCGCCACCGACAGCAGCATGTCCTCCAGCTGCCCTGATTTCTCACCGATGGCGACCATGTGGTACACGAGCGGCGGGAACTGGCCGGACCGCTTGAGGGGCGTGGCGATGCTTTCGCCCTCGCGGATGGACTCGCGGGCGTTCTCCACCGCGTCCGCCAGCACCGAGTTCGTCATCACCGCCTTGACGATGTCCAGCGCGGCCAGCATGGGCACGCCGCTCTTGAGCAGCGTGGACAGCGTGCGCGCGAAGCGGGAGATGGCCAAGAGGCGCACCAGGCTGCCGAAGATGGGCGCCTTGAGCGTGAAGCGGTCCCACTTGGGCTTGCCCTTGGGGCTCTTCGTCCAGCGCATGAAGAAGATGAAGCCCGCCACCATGGCCGGAATCACCAGGAACCACCACGCCTGCATGAAGTTGGACGCGGCGATGAGGATGCGCGTGTTCAGGGGCAGGGTGGCCTTCATCGTCTCGAAGATCTTCGTGACCTTCGGGACGACGAACACCATCAGCAGCACCAGGATGCCTCCGCCCACCAGCATCATGATGGCGGGGTAGAGCATGGTGCCGAGGATCTTCTGCTGCAGCTTGGCCTGGTTCTCCGTGAAGTCCGCCAGGCGCAGCAGCACGGTGTCCAGCGCGCCGGAGGCCTCACCCGCGCGCACCATGTTGATGTAGATGCTGGGGAAGATTTTCGGGTGCTGGCTGAACGCGTCCGCCAGGGACGAGCCTTCGTTCACGCGCTGCTTGATGTCGGAGAGGGCGCGCTTGAGGCGCTCCTTCTCCGCCTGGTCCACCAGCGCGTTGAGCGAGTCCACGATGGTGACGCCCGCGCCCAGCAGGGTCGCGAGCTGGCGGGTGAGGATGGCGACGTCCTCGGTGCTGACCCGGCCGCTGGCCAGCTTGCGCAGGTCCACGTCGCGCGCCACGAGCGACGCGTTGGCGCCCTTGGACACGCCCGCGCGGCTTCCCTCCGCCTGCCCGAGCACGTCGGTCAGGAAGATGCCGTCGGCGCGCAGCTTGGAGCGCAGCGTCTTGGGTGAGTCCGCCTCCAGCAAGCCCTTCTTCTGCTTGCCGTGGGAGTCGAGGCCTCTGTATTCGAAGACGGGCATGGCGGACTAGATGTCCTCCTGCGTGATGCTCAGCACTTCGGCGATGGTCGTCTCGCCCAGGGCGATCTTCCGCACGCCGTCATCCAGCAGCGTCGTCATGCCCTTGGCCAGGGCGGACTTCTTGATGGTGGACGCGTCCACGTTCTTGAGCACCAGCTGGCGCACGTCGTCGTCCACGAAGAGGAACTCGTAGATGCCGGAGCGGCCGCGGTAGCCGTTGCGGTTGCAGGAGGGGCAACCCGTCGCGCGGTAGATGCGGTCCGTGTTGAACTTCGCCTTGAAGCTGGCGAGCGTGAAGCCCAGCTCCTTCAGGTCCTCGTCCGTGGGCGTGTAGGCCTGCCGGCAGTCCGGGCACACGCGGCGCACGAGGCGCTGGGCGAGGATGCCGGTGAGCGACGACGCCACGAGGAAGGGCTGCACGCCCATGTCCACGAGTCGCGTCACGGCGCCGGCCGCGTCGTTGGTGTGCACCGTGGAGAGCACCAGGTGGCCCGTGAGGGACGCCTGGATGGCGATCTCCGCCGTCTCCTTGTCGCGGATTTCACCGACCATGATGACGTCGGGGTCCTGGCGGAGGAAGGAGCGCAGGCCCTGCGCGAACGTGAGGCCAATCTTCGGGGCGATGGCCATCTGGCCAATGCCCTTGAGCTGGTACTCGACCGGGTCCTCGACGGTGAGGATGTTGAGGTCGGAGGTGTTGATCTTGGAGAGCGCGCCGTAGAGCGTGGTCGTCTTGCCGGAGCCCGTGGGGCCCGTCACCAGGACGATGCCGTGCGAGCGCTTGATGACGGCCTGCATGTTGCCCAGCACCTGCGGGCTCATGCCGATCTCCGCCAGGTCCAGCAGCGTCGCCGTCTTGTCGAGCAGACGCATGACGATGCGCTCGCCGAAGGACGTGGGCGTGGTGGACAGACGGATGTCGATGTCGCGGCCCGCGAGCTTGATGCGGATGCGGCCGTCCTGCGGCAGGCGCTTCTCCGCGATGTTGAGCTGCCCCATCACCTTCACGCGCGCGATGATGGAGTTCTGGTAGCGCTTGGGCGGCTTGATGACCTCCTGGAGCACGCCGTCGATGCGGAAGCGCACCAGGAGCTCGCGCTCCATGGGCTCGATGTGGATATCGCTCGCGCGCTCCTTGGCGGCGCGGAAGAGCACGGAGTTCACCAGCCGGATGACGGGCGCTTCATCGTCCGCGTCCAGCAGGTCCTTGGGCTCCTCCAGTTCGTGCGCCAGCGAGTCCAGGTCCTCCGTGGTCTCCATCTCGTCCACGAGCGCTTCCGCCTCGTTGACGGAGCGGTCGTACACGCTGTTGATGGTGTCCACGATGGTGGAGGCGAGCGCGATGCGGGGCTGGATGCTCTGACCCAGCAGCAGGCGCGCGTGATCCAACGCCGTCGTGTCCAGCGGATCCGCCACCGCGAGCACCACTTCGTCGCCCTCCACGGAGAGCGGGAGCAGCTGCGTCTGGCGGGCGAAGTTGATGGGGATGCGCTTGACCAGGTCCGCGTCCACCTCCTCCGCGAAGATGCGCTGGAGGTAGGGCAGGTCCAACTGGTGGCCCAGGGCGCGAGCGACGTCCTCCTCGCTGACCGCCTTCATGCCCACCAGGATTTCACCCAGCCGCCCGCCCTTCTCCTGCTGGGTGGCGAGCGCCTCTTGAATCTTCTCCGGGGTGAGGGCGGGCACGAGCGCGCGGAGGATCTCTCCGATGGGCCGGCCACAGAGGTACGCGAGCCCATGGCCCACGACCTGGGTGGCGTCGTTGCGGCCGCCGGACACGTCGGGCGTCGCGGTGGAGCCTTGAGAGGTGGTGGTGTCGGCGGTCAGGTCCATGGCTGTTACTCCCCGTCTCCCGGCTGGATGCGCAGCCGCTCGGCGTCCGCGTCCGGGCTGGGCGCGATCACCTCGGGCTGTGGCGCGGGGACTGATCTCTCCGAACCCTCCGGAGGCGCCTCGAAATTTCGCGGCGCCTGGTCGCCCTCGGGGGCGGGTGCGGCACCTTCCTGCGCAGCAGGCGCTTCCCCGCCCGGCCGCGCGGGGGACGGAGAGCCGCCGGGAGCCGGGGAGCCAGCCGGGCGGATGACCCGCTCGTTGGTCGTGCCGTTGCCGCCATTCTCCACCCGCTGCTCTTCCTTGATGACGGACTGGTTCATGCGCGACAGGGGACCGGGCTTGCGGCTGAAGTCCACCGCGACGTCATAGCCGGGGACCTGGCCGTAGAACTGCTCCACGAACTGCTGCCGCTCCTTCATCTTGCGCTCGAAGATGCGACGGAAGTCGTCCTGGCCGCGGATGATGTAGGGCGTGAGGAAGAGCAGCAGGTTCGTCTTCGTCTTGCGGCGCGTGGTGTCGCGGAACAGGTGGCCCAGCAGGGGGATGTCACCCAGCACCGGCACCTTGGAGACGGACTCCAGCGTGCGGTCCTGCATGATGCCGCCAATCACCACCGTCTCCATGTCCTTGGCGATGACCGTCGTCTTCGCGCTGCGCTTGGACGTCGTGGGGCCGAGGACGGGGTCCGTGGAGGCGATCTCTTCCGTCTGCTCCGTGATGACGAGGCGGATGAAGTCGCTCTCGTTGATCTGCGGCTTGACGGTGAGCTTGAGCTCCACGTTCTGGCGCGTGATGGGCGCGTACAGCGACCCCAGGCCGCCCAGCGAACCCAGGAGCGAGGCCTGCACGCCGTTGGCGCCGGTACCCGTGCCGCCGAGCGAGCTGCCCAGCGCGGACGGGGTGAAGCCGGACTGGAAGGGCACGTTCTGGCCCACCGTGATTTCGGCCTCCTCGTTGTCGCTGGTGAGCAGGTGCGGCGTGGACAGCACGTTCACGTCGGACGACTGCTGCATGGCGTTGAGCACCACGCCGAAGGCCGGGATGTCGATGCCCAGGTTCTTGAGCCCGGGCAGGACGGGGCCCTGGATGCCGGCGAGGAAGCCGCCCATGCCGGCCAGGTTCGCCAGGGAGAAGGACGGGGGCACGCCGCCGCCGGAGTAGTTGGTGCCCAGGATGCCGGGGATGGCGCCGTCATCCGTCTTGAGGCTGAAGCCCTGGTGGAAGTTGATGCCGAACTCGCTGTTGCGGTCCAGGTTCACTTCCATGATCACCGCCTCCACGAACACCTGGCGGCGCGGCTGATCCAGCTGCTGGATGATCTGGACGATGTTCTTGTAGTCCCCCTGGCTGGCGACGATGACCAGCGAGTTGGTGCCCTTGTCCGCGGAGATCTTCACCTCGCCGCTGAACAGCTCCGCGGCCTGGGCGGGCGCGCGCGGCAGGCCCTGCGGCACGTTGGGGATGGGGCCGCGCTGGGGGCGGTTGGCGGTGCCCTGCGCGAGCGACTGGAGCGTGCTGGCCAGCTCCTCCGAGTTGGCGTTCTCCAGCGGGTAGACGTTGATCTTGTTGCCGCTGCCGGACGGGATGTCCACCTCGCGCACCAGGTCCTGGATGCGGCCGAAGGCGGCGGGGCTGGCCACGATGATGAGCTTGTTGGTGCGCTCGTCCGGGATGATCTGCGACAGCGTGACGGCGCCGCCCGACTCCGTGCCGCCGGTGACGCCTTCCGCGCCGGGAGCAGGCTGGCCCGGCTGGCCCTGCGTGAAGTTGCCGGGGCGCTGGCCCGCGCGGCCGCCCGCGCCCGCCTTGGCTTCAAAGAGCTTCTGGATGGTGTTGGCCACGTCCTGCGCGGTGGCGTACTGCACCTGGATGATGCGCATCTCGTCGCTGGAGGAGCGGCTGTCCAGCTGGTTGATCAGGCGCTCCAGGCGGTGGATGTTGGAGCCCACGTCGTTGATGATGATGGTGTCCGGCGGGTACGGGATGGTGTCGCCGTCCTTGGACACGAGCTGCTGGAGGACGCCGCGCAGCGGCTCCACCTCCACGTACTTGATCTTGAACAGCTTGGTGACCATCTGCTCGTTCGTCGTGTACGGGGTGTTCTCGTCCACGATGGTCGGGATGGGGTTCTGCTTCGCCGAGCGCTTGTCGACGATCTTCAGGAAGCGGCCGTACGGGTAGACGGCCAGGCCGTTCGCGTCGAGCGCGGCGAGGAACGCGGAGTAGAACGAGTCCGCGTCCACCTCCACGCGGCCGTTCTCCGGACCGATGATGGAGATCTTCCCGCGCACGTTCTCCGGGAGGATGAACGTGCGGCAGGTGGCGTCCGACACGGTCTGGACGAGCTTCTCGATGTCCACCTTGTCGAAGTAGATGCCGTAGCGCGCGTTGCGACGGGCCTGCTCGCACGTGGGCGTCTGGCGGGGGCCCTGGTTCTCGGCGGGCGCGGCGCTGTTACCGCCCTGCGGGGTGATGGTCCGGTCGCGTTCACCCTGGGCCGCGGGAGCGGGGGGCGGGGTACCGGGCTGTGTAGGACGGCGCTGGGCCCACGCGGGAACGGAGAGCGCGAGGCACAGGCAGAGCATCCAGGACGGGAGCGTCGTCTTCATGGAGGAGCGGGCGCTTTGACGGGGGTGTTTAACGGACGTTGTAGGATTTGCGGATCGGCGCGCCGTTGCGCTCGATCTCGATCTCGATACGGGAGGAGTCCTTCAGCTTCGAGTAGATCTCCAGCGCCTTCTCGGGGCTGTTCATGTCGAAGCCGTTGATGCGGCGGATGACGTCACCGTTCTGGACGCCGATCTTCGAATAGATGCTGTCCGGGCGGATGGAGAACAGCTTGAAGCCCACCGCCTGGCCGTCCTTGAAGGCCGGCACGATGCGCGCCTGCATCGCCACGTCGTTGAGGTTGCTCAACGTCTTGTCGATTTCGGCCTTGGGGACTTCGTACTCGTTCTCACCCGTGGACTTGATGCCGTTGCCCAGGTTGTTGGTCGGGGTGGCGGTGGGCTTCAAGCTGTTCTCCATCCGCCCGGAC
>NZ_RAWF01000007.1:0-85224 GCF_003612075.1 Corallococcus sp. CA041A | reverse complement strand
AAGAGACAGGGCCTGGAGCTCGCGGGCCTCCTCGGGGAAGAGGGCGAGGGCGGAGTAGGGGTTGCCTTCCCAGGGCGGAGGGCCCGGGCTCATTCCTGCTTCGTCCGCTCGAAGACGCACACCAGCCAGGAGCCCGTCGCGGTGCCACAGCCCTTGGTCGCGGTGACGGCGCGGTATTCGCTGGAGTGCAGCTTCCAGCCCTGCGCGGCGTAGTTGTTGAGGAACTTCGCGAAGTCGCCGCAGCGCTTGGGGTTCCAGCCCGGGTCCGTGGAGTTGCAGCCGGGGGCGGGCGGGACAAAGGCATCCACGTGATACTCGTACATCCAGGGCTCCTTCGGGGTGTCTGGGATTGGCGGCGGATGCTGTCTCAGGCCGGCCGCGTGGCAAGAATTCATGCTTCAACCCATTGCGTGGGTTTGGCCATACCCCGTGCGTGGGATGGCTCGGACCTCGACGGGCCGGCAGGCTCGCGTGGGACGCCGCGTATGGGGTTCGCGTGCCTGCCTGGAGGACGGACAAGGAGGGGCCGCTCCAGCAGGGGTCCGCCGCCGGTTAGGATGCGGGGCTGGCCTCATCGTGGAGGATGGACGCATGTCGAAGCCGCTGGAAGTCGTGAACGCCGTGCTGAACGCGGGCTTCGATGGTCTGGGGCCGCTGTGTAGCGCGACGGGGCTGGCGGACGAGTACCTGCGGGACACGCGCTACGCGGACCACGAGGCGCGCATCAATTCGCTCATCCACTGGGAGACGGGGAAGCTGTTCACCACGGGCTTCCTGGCCGGACTGGGCGGCCTGCTCACCCTGCCGGTGTCGCTGCCCGCGGGCCTGGGCGTGTCGTGGATGGTGCAGGCGCGGCTGGTGGGTGCCATTGCTCGCATCCACGGGCATGACGTGGAGGAGGACCGCGTGCGGACCCTCACGCTGCTGGCCATCGTGGGGGACATTGGCAAGGAAGTGGTGAAGCAGGCCGGTATCGAAGTGAGCCAGCAGCTGGGCATGCGCGCGCTGGAGGCCGTGCCGATGCATGCGCTGAGCAGCATCAACCGCGCGGTGGGCTTCCGGCTGGTGAGCAAGGCGTCGCAGAAGGGCGTCGTGAACCTGTCGAAGGTGGTGCCGCTGGCCGGTGGGCTGGTGGGCGGCGCGGTGGATGCGCTCGCGTGCCGCGCGGTGGGGGCCACGGCCCGGCGGTTGTTCGCTCCAGGGCTTGGGGCCCTGGTGCCCGTGTCACCTGGATGACCGGGCGCAGGGCTTGTCGTTGACGGTGGGCCTTCGCGCTGGAGTCATCCGGGCGCATGGGCCGCCTCCTTGTCCTCCTCGTCGCGCTGGGCCTCGCTGTTGGAGGCTGCCGGCGCTCGTCCGAGGAGGCGGGCACGGGGGGCCGCACTCGCATCGTCTTCAAGTTCCAGCCGCTGTGGGGTGACCCGAAGCCGTTCCGTGAGCTGCTGGCGCAGTACGAGCGCGCCAATCCGGACGTGGAGTTGGTGACGGAGGCGCTGCCGAACTCGTCGGACCTGGCGCACCAGTTCTTCCTCACGTCGTTGCAGGGCAAGGCCACGGACTTCGACGTGCTGGTGGCGGACGTCGTCTGGGTGCCGGAGTTCGCTCGCGCGGGCTGGGTGGCGGACCTGTCCGAGGACTTCCCCCCCGAGCGCCTGCGCCAGGAGTTCCTGCCCGGGCCGGTGGACGCAGTCGTGATGAACGGGCGCACGTACGCGGTGCCCTGGTACGTGGACGTGGGCGTCCTCTACTACCGCTCGGACCTGGTGCCTCGCGCGCCGCGCACCTACGAGGAGCTGCGGCGCTTCACTCGCGACGCGATGGCGAAGACGCCCGGCATCCAGGGCTACGTGTGGCAGGGCCGGCAGTACGAGGGCCTGACCTGCAACGTGTACGAGGCCATCTGGGGCCACGGCGGGCAATCCCTGGGCGAGGACGGGCGCGTGCTCCTGGAGACGGAGGCCGCTCGCGAGGCGCTGGCGTACCTGCATGGGCTCATCGCGGACGGGTTGTCTCCTCCCACGGTCACGGGCTTTGGCGAGGAGGAGTCGCGGCGCGTGTTCCAGGAGGGCCGCGCGGTGTTCATGCGCAACTGGCCCTATGCGTGGAGCGAGGCGCAGGCGGAGGGCTCTCCCATCCGGGGCAAGGTGGGCATCGCGCCGCTGCCGACGAAGGATGGACAGCCGGGGTGGGGGACGCTGGGCGGGTGGCAGCTCGCGGTGAACGCGCATGTTTCGCCCGCGCGGCGCAAGGCCGCGGCCCGGCTCATCGCTCACCTGACGTCGCCGGAGGCGAACCGCGTGCTGGCGCTGCACTACGCGCGCAACCCGCCGCGGATGGCCCTGTATGACGACCCGGAGCTGCGTGCGGCGGAGCCGTTCATCGCGAGCCTGAAGGAGGCGCTGGTGCGGGCTCGCCCCCGGCCGGTGACGCCGTACTACCTGCTCATCGCGGACGTGCTGCAGAGCGAGTTCTCCGCGGCCGTGGCGGGCCTGCGGACTCCGGAGGTGGCGCTCACGCGGGCGCAGAAGCAGGTGGATCACCTGACCGGTGAGCAGCCTCCGGAGGAGGAATGAGGGGCGCGGGTTCGCAGGCTCGGGAGCGGCGGCAGGCGTACCTGCTGGTGGCGCCCGCGGTGGTGGTGCTGGCCGTGGTGGCGCTGTACCCGGTGCTGGCGGCGATATGGCTGAGCCTGCACCGGTTCATCCTGGTGTTCGGCGAGCGGCGCTTCACTGGGTTGGAGAACTACGCCTACCTGATGGGGGACGTTCGCTTCTGGTCCGCGCTGGGGAACACGGCGTACTTCACGGCGGTGGCGGTGACGGTGGAGCTGCTGCTCGCGGTGCCGTTGGCGCTGCTGCTCAACCGCGCGTTCCCGGGGCGGGGCTTGTTGCGCGCGTCGGTGCTGGTGCCGTGGGCGATTCCCACGGTGGTGAGCGCTCGGCTGTGGGCGTGGATGTTCAACCCGGACTACGGGCTCATCAACCGGCTGCTGGGTGGGGCGGAGATCAACTGGCTGGGGGCGCCGGGGTATGCGTTGCACGCGGCCATCCTGGTGGACGTGTGGAAGACGACGCCCTTCGTGGCGCTGCTGGTGCTGGCGGGGCTGCAGGGCATTCCGGAGGACCTCTACAAGGCGGCGCGCGTGGACGGGGCGTCGGGGTGGCGGCAGTTCCGGTCCATCACGATGCCCTTGCTGAAGCCCGCGCTGCTGTTGGCGGTGCTGTTCCGGTCGCTGGACGCGTTCCGTGTGTTCGACGCCATCTACGTGCTGACGGAGGGCGGACCGGCGAACACGACGGAGACGCTGAGCATCTACGCGTACAAGACGCTGATGCGCTCCGGGGACTTCGGGTACGGCAGCACGCTGTCGGTGGCGACGTTCCTGTGCGTGGTGCTGCTGGCGGTGGTGTGGCTGCGCTGGCTGGGGCGCGAGGAGGGGCGGCGATGAAGCGGCCAGGGTTGGGCACGGCGCTGGCCGTGGTGGCGTTCCTCACGTTCTTCCTGGGACCGTTCCTGTGGCAGGTGCTCACGAGCCTGTGGCCGGACGGGGAGTTGACCCGGCCGTGGCCGTCGCACCTGACGGGGGCGAACTACGAGAGTGTGTTGTTCGGGCGGCCGTTCCTGTGGGCGGTGTTGAACTCGCTGGTGGTGGCGACGCTGACGACGGTGTTCTGCCTCACGGTGGGCGCGTCCGCGGCGTTCGCGCTGGCGAAGCTGGAGTTCCGGGGGAGGGGACTGCTGCTGTCCGCGGCGCTGGGCGTGTCGATGTTCCCGCCCATCGCGACGGTGAGCCCGCTGTACCTCATCCTCAACGCGGTGGGGCTGAGGGACAGCCTGGTGGGGCTGGCGTTGCCGTACACGACGTTCGCGCTGCCGCTGACGCTGTGGGTGCTGACGTCGTTCTTCCGCCAGCTTCCGGACGAGCTGTACCGGGCGGCGCGGGTGGATGGGTGCACGCCGGTGGGTGCGTTCCGAAGGGTGTTGTTGCCCCTGGCTGCGCCGGGTCTGGCGACGACGGCCATCCTGGTCTTCATCTTCGCGTGGAACGAGTTCCTCTACGCGCTGACGTTCCTGTCCACGCCGGAGAAGCGCACGGTGCCGGTGGCCATCAGCCTCTTCGCCAGTGAGTACAAGGAACCGTGGGGAGAAATCGCCGCCGCGTCGGTGGTGGCCACGTTGCCGCTGGTGGTGCTCACGGTGCTGTTCCAGCGGCGCATCGTGTCCGGACTCACGGCTGGCGCTGTGAAGGAGTAGGCGCGGGCCTAAAGCTGCTCTCGCGTACGTCTCAAGTGCTCCGCGATTTTTCGCTGCACGTCTTCAATGCTCATGGAGTCATCGAAGGCTTCCTGCGAGGCGTCACTGCCGCTTGTGTTTTCATCCAGGCTGAGCAGCAGCTTGTACGCAAGCCAGGCACGTTCCAAAGGGGGCAACTTCAATGCCTGTTCAAAGACCTCTTCAACGGTAACGGCTTCCATGGTTCCTCCTCGGTCGCGGAGGAACCTTCCTACCTGAAGGGTCTGACAGCTACCGGCCTACCGCTTCGACCTCCGCCCACAGGCGCTTGCCCTCAAGGGCCGTGTCGAGCGGTGCCCGTCGCTCCGAGATGCGCAGGAGCACGGCGGCCAGTTGATCCAGGTGCATGGGCTTCAGGTGGTGCAGCAGCGGCAGCTTGCCCAGCGTGTGCAGGATGCCGGGCGGTGCGTGGTATTCGCCCTCCAGCGCAGGGGGCCGCACCATCGTGTAGGGGATGCCGCTCTCCCGGACGATGCGCTCCGCTTCCGCCTTGGCCTTGAGGTACGCGCCCACCGGGCTTCCCGCTCCCACCGACGTGAGCAGCACGAAGTGGTCCACCCCCGCCGCCTTCGCCGCGTCCACCAGCTGCCGCGTGGTGCCGATGTCGCTCGTCTCGTAGGTGTCCCCCGCCGCGAAGCGCTTGCGCATCGTGCCGATGAGCTGGAGCACCGTCGTGCTGCCCTTCATCGCCTCCGCCAGCGCGGGCCCGTCCGCCAGCTCCAGCACCGCCTTCTTCGGCCAGGTGTTCGCGGGCTCCGTGTTCGCGCTCTTGGGGCGCACGTGCGGCGTCACGGAGACGCCCTGGGCCAGGGCCTGCCGCATCAGCGTGCGGCCCGTCGCGCCCGTGGCGCCCGCGACGAAGAGATGACGAGGAGCTGCGCTGCTCATGGCGATGCCTCCCGGCCGCGACCCTCGCGGCCCCTGGAGCGTCTCTTGAGCACACGGCCCGCCCCTTGCCCACTGTTTCCAGGGGGCACGCGTGAAAGCGGACAGCCAGCCTCAACGTCCGGCGCGCTCGGCCTGGACCTCGCGCGCCTTCGTGAGGTCGTCCAGGAAGATGGCTTCCAGCTGACGTGCCGCCTCCACGTCCTCCAGTACGAGTGAACCTTCTTCCAGCAGATTGAACGACAGCGCGTCGTAGTTGATGGACCCCACCAGGATGAGCCGGTCATCCACCAGCATCGTCTTCGCGTGCATCATCGACGGCTGGTACTCCCAGAGGCGCACGCCCGCTGCCCGCAGCGTGTCGTAGCTCTGGCGCTGGAGCAGCGTGATGGCCCGCTGATCATTCTTGTCCCCCGGCGCCAGCACCCGCACGTCCACGCCCGCGCGTGCCTTCTCCACCAGCAATGCCGTCAGCGCGTCGTTGGGCGTGAAGTACGCCTGCGAAATCCACAGCCGCTTCTTCGCCGCCTTCACCATCAGCTGCGTCAGCCGCTCCGCGCGCGTCACCTCCGGGTTCGCCGTGCTGCTGACGAAGGCCGCCCAACCTTCGCCCGCGGCGTCCAGTCCGGGCTGCTCCACCGACAGCGTGGGGAAGTCCGTCTGCGGCAAGAGTTCGCCCGTCGACTCCTGCCAGTTCTCCGCGAACGCCTGCTGGAGCTGCGCCACCACCGGGCCCTGGACCCGCACGTTGGTGTCTCGCCATTCCTTTTCGTTGCGCGCGTCACCCAGCCACTCGTCCTGGATGGCGAGCCCGCCGGTGATGGCCACCTTGCCGTCCACCACGAGAATCTTGCGGTGGTTGCGCGCCAGGTTCTCGTCCGCTGGCAGCGGGCGGAACAGGTGGGCTTCGCAGCCGGCTGCTTCCAGCCGGGGCTTCACCTCCGTCTCGAAGGGGCCGCTGCCCAGCGGATCCACCAGCACGCGGCAGTGCACGCCCTTCCGGGCGCGCTCGGCCAGCGCTTCAATCATGCGGTCGGACGCACGGCCCGGCCGCCAGATGAACATCACGATGTGAATGGAGGCGCGGGCCCGGCCGATTTCTTCCACCATCACGTCGAATACGGCGCCGTTGTTCGCCCACCGGATGCGGTTGCGCGGTTCCATCCGCACGCCCGTCGTCTGGTACAGCGCCGATGCGAAGCCCGCCCCACGCGATCCCACCTGCCCCGTGAGCTGGAATGGACGTGACGACTCCTTCGTGTTGCACGCGGACGGACATCCCGCGAGCAGCAACGCCCCCATCACTCCCCCCAACCATCGTCCGCCCTTGCCCACGTCCGTTGCCCGCGCCTCCTGACCTTCAGGGGTAGGCACCCCCGGGTGACGTGTCACCCGTGAGCACGAGACGAGTGTTCTCTGTCCACGGTGTGGGTGTGCGCACAGGGTGGTGAGGTAGGCATGTCGATCTCCGGCGACGTGGGCCGTCTTTTTCGGCGAAACCCCCAACTGTCTCCCGAAAGGTCCGTCCCATGGCCCGCTACCTGATGCTGCTGCACGAGAACCCCGCCCACTTCGCCGCCATGTCCCCCGCCGAGTTGCAGGCCATCGTGGAGGAGTACGCCCGGTGGAGTGACGGGCTGCTCCAGGAGGGGCGCCTGCTCCAGGGCGAGAAGCTGCGCGACGAGGGCGGCCGGCGCCTGAAGCAGCAGGGCGGACAGTTGCTCGTGTCGGACGGGCCGTACGCGGAGGTGAAGGACGTGGTGGGCGGCCTCTTCATCCTGTCCGCGGATTCGTATGACGCCGCAGTGGCCCTGGCCCGGACGTGTCCGCACCTGCGCTACGGCGGTGAGGTCGAGCTTCGCGCCATCGAAGAGGTCTGACGGCGTGTCCTCCGTGACGCAGGCGCTGGAGTTGGCGTTCCGCGAGTGGTCCGCGGGGCTCGTCGCGGCCCTGGCCCGGCGCGTGGGGCTGGGGCGGTTGGACCTGGCGGAGGACTCGGTGCAGTTCGCCATGCTCCAGGCGGCGCGGACGTGGGGCTTCCACGGCATCCCGGAGCAGCCTCGCGCGTGGCTGCTGCGCGTGGCGCTGAACCGGCTGACGGACCTCTTGCGGCAGCGCGCGCCGGAGGTGCCGGAGGACTCGGAATCCGTGGAGGAGGCCACGCCGACGGAGGAGCCCACGCGCTTCGTGGCGGAGCTTCCGGATGATGCGCTGCGGTTGCTGTTCGCGTGCTGTCATCCGGCGCTCTCCCGCGAGATGCAGGTGACCCTCACGCTGAAGGTGGCGTGTGGCTTCTCCGTGCGCGAGGTCGCCGCCGCGTTGCTCGCGGACGAGCCCACCGTGGCGCAGCGCCTGGTGCGCGCGAAGCGGACACTGCGCGCCTGTCGAGCCACGCTGGAGGTGCCTTCTCCCGAGGCGCTACCGGAGCGGCTGGGCGCGGTGCACGCCGCGCTCTACCTGCTCTTCAACGAGGGCTACGAAGCCTCCGAGGGCCATGACCTGTCTCGCGCGGAGCTGTGCTTGGAGGCGCTGCGCCTGGCGGAGGTGTTGCTGTCGCACGCGGGGACCGCGACGCCGGAGGGCCATGCACTGGCGGCGCTGTTCTGCTTCCGCACCGCGGGGCTTCCGGGCCGCGTGGATGCGCGGGGCGCGTTCGTGCCGCAGGAGGCGCGAACCGGGACGGAGTCTTCGCCCCTCTTGATGTCTCGAGGGCTCTGGCACCTGCGCGCTTCCATGGGGACGGTACTGACGCCGCTGCACCTGGAGGCGGAGATCGCCTTCGTGCATGCGAAGACGTCCACACCGGGGCCCGAGGACAGCGCTCGGTTGCTGCGGTTGTACGACGCGCTACTGGCTCTCAAGCCGTCGCCCATCGTCGCGCTGGGACGCGTGGTGGCGCTGTCGCGCGTGCGCGGGCCGGCCGAGGCGCTGGAGGCGTTGGGGCCGTTGCGCTCGGAGGCCGTGCTGCGGCGGTATCCGTACCGCTTCGCCGTGGAGGGCATGCTGCTGGAGCAGGTAGGGGCGCGGGGGAGGGCGGCGGATTGCTTCCGTCAGGCCGCGGCGCTGGCGCGGACGCCTCCGCAACGTGAGTACCTGCTCTCCCGGGCCCGAGCCTGTGAGTAGGAAGCCGCGTGCTACCGTCCCGCTCCGTCGAGACACCGGGAGCGGACATGGCGTTGAGCACGTCGGCGGACTTCAAGTCGGATCTGGGGATGGATCCCCGTCACCTGCTGCCCCTCGTGTCGCGACTGGATGATTTCATCCGGCCGTTCTGCGCCGCGCTCGATGCGTTCCATGCGGACTGGAGTGGTTGGGGCAAGGCCTCGTACTTCTTGACGGGCAAGCAGACGTGGGTGGACGCGAAGCTGAAGGCGCTCGATACGGCGGAGCATCTGCTGTACCGGCTCTGCGACGTGGAGCAGGAGCGGCTCGCGCATTCCACGGCGTCGCGGCTGCTGTTGATGCAGCTCCTGGTGGAGATCCAGGAAGCGCACATCGAGATGGTGGACTACGTCCACGTGAACAACCTGAAGCTCTACACACCGGACCGCGGGACGCTGGGGACCGCCGCGTTGAACCAGCTGGACGCGGACTGGAATGCGCTGCGCAACGGCACGGGCGCGGTGAAGCTGCCCACCGGTGCGCAATACGCGCGCGGCAACCGCGAGGTGCGCGCCATCCACGCCCGGTTGCTGTCCCGTGCGCATGGCCGGGAGTTGATGCGGTGGATTCTCAGGGACACGGAGGCGGATCCGGAGTGGCCGGTGACGCTGGTGTTGACCCAGGCCTTCACGCCCTCCTCCAACTTCCGGCAGAAGGTGGTGGTCAACAAGCAGCGGCTGCAGGCGACCTCTGATGAACTCAAGCGCCTGGAGGCCGAATACGAAGGGATGACCCAGGAGCTGTCCCGCATCGAGGAATCCGCGCGGCGAGGCAATGAGCCGTGGGGCGAACTGCGCAGCCGCCTGGCGTCGACGTCCAGGCCCTACGCCGAGCTGGCCGAGGCACGTGACGCGCTAAGCCCGCGCATGGGCGCGATGGAGGTGGAGATCGGCTGGTACGACGAGGACGGCCACGGCGAGGATTACCTGCTGAGCGAACCCGCGCCGGGGCTCGCGGGCAAGCGCCCCAGCGGGGGACGCGGCTCACAGCTCAGCCTGCGCTCGGGACTGCGTGACAGCACGCAGCGCAACTACTCCCGCGACCAGCACCCCATCCCCGCGCCGGCGTTCATCGTGTACGGGCACGAGCTCATCCACATCCTGCAGAACCGCTACCCCACGCGGATGGTGTTGCAGCCCCAGCCGTACACGAACGTGCACGCGAAGCACGGCTACAGCAACACCACGGAGCACGAGACCATCCGCGCGCTGCGCAAGGTCCGCACGGCGGAGCACCTGCCCTTCTACGAGAACCAGCTTCGTGACGAGCACCAGCTCACGAAGCGCAAGCACCACACGGGCACATCGGCTTTCGAGCTGGGCGAGACGGACTAAAGGGGCTGCCATGGCCTCCAGTTACCGGGAACAGTGGAAGGACCTGTGGCGGCGCGACCGTCTGGTGCTCGTGGGGTTCCTGCTCTTTCCGCTCGTCCCTGTCGTGGGATGGGCCCTGCAGGGGCTTCCAGGAGGAAGGCGAATCCTGTTTGCCTTCGTGCTGGGGTCGATGCTGTTCACCATTACTGCATCGATTCGAGCGGGGGCTTTCCGATGTCCCCGCTGTCGAGAGCGGTTCTTTCTCGACGGGAACTACAGGAACTCCTTCACACGGAAGTGCCTGCGCTGTGGTCTTCCGAAGTGGGCCGACCAGGGCTGAGCGTCAGACGCGTATCCTTTGCTGCCCTCGCTAGGGCATTCCTGGGAGGCGCGTATGAGAATGATGTTGCTGATGCTGGTCGTAGTGCTGCTGGCTACGGGATGTGCCTCCTCGCCGCGTCCGCGGAACTTGAGCTACGCGCCGAGTGGAACGTCCGTCTTCTCTGGACCGGAGCAACGGTCGCTGCGCCGTCAGGGCGTACGTGACAGCGATGCACTGACGCGTGATGCAGTCCTCGCGGGCATTGCCGACGTGAAGGGCTCCCTGGGCGGCGTTGAAGCCGCGCTCTCCAAGCTGGCGGACCGTCCACCGCCCCTCGTGGGATGGAGCCTCAACGGTGTCTTCACCCGCTACCTCGACCATGGCTCCAGTCAGGTGAAGTGGATGAAGGGTTCGCTCGGGAGTGCCACCGCGCTGACACGCGTGGCTTCGGATGTGGGGAACTCGGACATGGAGCAGGGGCTCCTGCGGATGACGGGGCCGAAGCTCCAGGCGGCCCTGTTCGGCAGCCTGCTGCTGGCCACCTGGGTGGACTTCCTCCACCTCGCGGATGCGGTGCTCCAGAATTGTCCGACGTGCAGTGTCGAGAAGCTCTTCGTCGACCTGCATCGAGTGCAGGAGTTGATGGAGCCTGTTCTCGCGGACCTCGCCTCCCAGGACCCGGAGCGGGTGGAGGCGGCGGCGATTGCGATGCCGGAGTTGATGGGGAAGCTGACCCGTGAATTCGACGCGATTCATCGGGAGGCCCGCGCGAGTATGAAGCTCGGTGGGCAGGTCCTCGCGGCGGTGCGGGCGGTGGAGATGGTCGCCATGATTTCCACGCTGAAGGTGTCGCTGCCGCGGCTGCCTCCCTCAGCGCCTGCGTCGCTGGGCGTGGGCTTCGTGATGAGCTCGGGCGGAGTGATGACGGGCTCGCGGCTGGTGGTCTCCGCCGAGTGGGTGGAGATGATGCGGAGGCTCGTAAGGGCGGGCGTCATCTCCGTTCCTGCTGTCAGCTCCGCCGTCCTCATCCATGGCGGACAGGTGCTGATGGCGCAGGCGCCTCGGGACCTGCCCAAGGGCGTGCGCGATGCGTTGGGGGACAGTCCTGAGGTGCGCGGCATGCACGAAACCGGCAGGGCAGGGGCGGGCATGTCCGATGCCCCGAAGCATCATGTGCTGCCTCAAGAGCACCGTGAATGGTTCGAGCGGCGCGGATTCAAGGGCGACATGGACATCGACAAATTCTGTGTCCGGATGGAGCAGGCCCACCACGAGGCGATTCATGGCGGCGGTAACTGGGGAATGGGCCGCGAGTGGCCCGGCGAATGGAACCGAATGATCATGCTGGCACTCAACAAGGCTGAGAGCGAGACAGGGCGGATGTTGACGCGAAATGAGATCCTGCGGATCGTCGCAAGAAACATGAGAAATCATAAGATCCCGATGAACTTCGTTCCTGGGAGAAGGAGATGAGCGGGGACCGTTCTTGGGAGGGCAATTGGAAGGCTCGGCTGTTCGAGAGGGTCCGCGAGCGTGGTTTCAGCTCATTGACGGCCTTTGCCGAGGCGCGACCTGCCGTCCCGCTGTACCTCCTCGCCGAGGAGCTCGGGAAGGATGACATCGCCGGGATCCAGGTGTTGAGAGAGCTGCTCGACGAAGCGAAGCGTCGCAAGCAAGTCACACGCTTTGCTCGTGATGTGCTCGTGCGCGAATTGTCTGAAGGACTTCCTGACGGTTGGCCGACCACGATGGACGACGAAAACCGCTTCCAGGTCGCCCAGGCACTCGGCTGCTGGTACGGGCACATTCCAGAGACCCACCTGGAGCGTGCCGATCAGCTCATGGCCGCGCTTCGCGCCAACCCACCCCCAGCGGGCTGGCGCCCTCTAGGCCCTGACGATGAACTTCTCCGGACACTCATGCCTGACAAGGAAGCCTGAGCGGGAGCCGCGAACTTTCAAGCTGGTGAGCGAAGTGTTTGGAGAGCTGACCGATGACCGATGGACGCCCATGGCAGGGCAATTGGCGAGTCCGCTTGTACGAGCGGGTCCGCGAGCGCGGTTACGATTCTCTCACTGCCTTTGCCGAGGCACGTCCTACAGCCTCATTGGTTGCGCTGGCCAGGGAGTTGGGGCCTGACGACATCGCCGGAGCGCAGGTCTTCAGCGGACTGGCAGCCGAAGCAGAGCGCAGTCATCGGGTTACGCGCTTGGTGCGCGGGCAACTCGTGCGCGAACTTTGGAGGAGCCTGCCCGACGGCTGGCCTGCAGTGCTGGATGACGCCAATCGTTTCAAGGTCGCCAAGGCACTTGGCTTGTGGGCCGGCTTCACCCCAGAAACCCACAAGGAGAGCATGAGGCGGGCCGGTGACGCGCTTCTCGCCAACCCTCCGCCTCCCGGCTGGCGTCCCCTGGGCCCTGACGACGAGCTGCTCCGCATGCTCCTCCCCGACGAAGAGGCGTGACTACTTACGAGTGTCCCCCGGAGGCGTGGCCACCACCTCTCGCCCCAGCTCCAGCAGCGTGGCGCTCTCGGACGGATCCGGGCGCTTGTCGCGCAGCGTGACGAACTCCTCCGCCGCAGTGGGGTGGATGCCCACCGTGGCATCGAGCTGCTTCTTCGTCACGCCGCACTTCAGCGCCACCGCGAGCCCCTGGATGATCTCCGGCGCATCCGCTCCCACCATGTGGAAGCCCAGCACGCGCTCCGTGCCTCGCTCCACCACCACCTTCATCATCGACCGCTCATCCCGGCCCGTCAGCGTGTGCTTCATGGGCCGGAAGCTGGAGACGTAGACATCCACCTTTCCGTGGCGCTCCATCGCCTCGCGCTCCGTGAGCCCCACCGTGCCCACGGGCGGCTGGCTGAAGACCGCGGACGGGACGTTCTCGTGGTCCATCGTCACCGGGTTGTTCCGGTACAGCGTCTCCACCATCGCTCGGCCCTCCGCGATGGCCACTGGCGTGAGGTTGAGCCGGTCCGTCACGTCCCCCACCGCGTAGATGCTCTCCACCGATGAGCGCGACTGCGCGTCCACCACGACCGCGCCGCGCTCATTCAGCTTCACGCCCGCCTCCTCCAGGCCCAGGCCCTGCGTGTTGGGGATGCGGCCGGTGGAGTACAGCACCGCGTCCACCTCCAGCGTGTCCCCCATGCGCGTCAGCAGGCTGAGCGTGCCGTCCTCTCGCTTCTCGATGTCCTGGACGAACGTCTCCGGGCGGATGTCCACGCCCTTCTTGCGCATCTCCTGCGTCAGCGCCGCTCGGATGTCGTTGTCGAAGCCTCGCAGCACCGTGTCGCCGCGAATCAGCATCGTCACCTTCGCGCCCAGCGCCGCGAAGATGCCCGCGAACTCCACTCCGATGTAGCCGCCTCCCACCACCGCCACCCGGCGCGGCAGCGTGGGCAACTCCAGCGCCTGCTCGGATGTGAGCGCGTGCTCGATGCCCGTCACCTCCGGCAGGTAGGGCCGCCCGCCCGTGGCCACCAGGATGCGCTCCGCCGTGTAGCGCTTGCCCGCGACCTCCACCGTGTGCGCGTCCACCACCCGGCCCCGGCCCTCCACCAGCGTCACGCCCGCGTCGCGCAGCAGCCGCCCGTAGATGCCCGTCAGCCGGTCCAGCTCCTTCGCCTTCACCGTCTGGAGCTTCTTCCAGTCCAGCGCGGGGCTGTTCACCGTCCAGCCGTAGCCGGCCGCGTCCTCCATGTCGTAGCGGTAGTGCGCCGCGTACACGAGCAGCTTCTTGGGCACGCACCCGCGCAGCACGCACGTGCCGCCCACGCGCCCCTCCTCGCAGATGGCCACCTTCGCCCCGGAGGCCCCCGCTCGCCGGCTGGCCGCCACGCCGCCCGACCCCGCGCCCAATGTGAACAAGTCGAAGTCGTAGCCCGCCATCCGGTGTCCTCCCTGCATCAAGAAATGGTGTTTCCACTCTCCGGAGGGAAGGAGCCCTGCCGGGCCCTGCCCGCCGGGCTGCTCCCCAGGGTCCGAAGCGCCTACTGCTTCGGCTGCCCCGGACGCATTCAATCCCCCTCCCGCACGAGAAGGGGGGATATCCTCATCCGTACGTAGGGCGGCTCCCCCTCATGTCTCACCCCCCCTCCTGTCAGACCTCCCCCCGGGCGGATGCCCCGGACATCGACACGTCTCCGGGCATGGATCCGGAAGTCGTGGGGCGCCGGTACCGCATCCTCGACCTGCTGGGGCGCGGCGGCGCGGGCACCGTGTGGCGCGCGCAGGACGGCCTGTCCGGGCCGGTGGCCCTCAAGCGGCTGCACAAGACGGTGGCGGACCTGGCGCGGCGGCCCGGCCGGGGCACCCCTTCCGCCTTCGCCACGCAGGGCATGGCGCTGTCGCTGGCCCATGAGTTCCAGACGCTGGTGTCGCTGCGCCACCCGCACGTCATCCGCGTGCTGGACTACGGCTTCGACGCCGAGGGCCGCCCCTACCTGGCCATGGACCTGCTGGAGGACGCGCGCACGCTGGTGGAGGCCGGCACGGACGCGCCCCTCGCGACGCAGGTGGGGCTGCTCATCCAGACGCTCCAGGCGCTCGCGTACCTGCACCGGCGCGGCATCATCCACCGCGACCTGAAGCCCGGGAACGTGCTGGTGGTGCGCGGCCAGGTGAAGGTGCTGGACTTCGGCCTGGCCGTGGGCCGCGACCAGCAAGGCCGCCGCGCGCAGCCCGCGGGCACCCCCGGCTACCTGGCCCCGGAGCTCTTCGAGGACCAGCCCCCTTCCGAGCTGACCGACCTGTTCGGCTTCGGCGCCATGGCGTGCCAGATGTTCTTCGGCCGGCTGCCCCACGCGGGCCAGGTGTTCGCCACGCCGGGCTTCCCGCCCGCGCTCAAGGCCCTGCTGGAGCAGCTGGTGGCGCCGGAAGCCCACCGCCGGCCGCGCGACGCGGAGGCCGTCATCACCGCGCTGAGCGACGCCGTGGGCCAGCCCCGGCCCGCCGAGTCCGCCGCCACGCGCGAGAGCTTCCTCCAGTCCGCGCGCTTCGTGGGCCGCGTGGCGGAGCGCGAACACCTGACGGACGTGCTCGACGCGGCGATGGCGGGCCAGGGCGGCGCGTGGCTCATCGGCGGCGAGAGCGGCGTGGGCAAGTCGCGCCTCCTGGAGGAGGTGCGCTCGCTGGCGCTGGTGCGCGGCGCGATGGTGCTGCGTGGCCAGGCGGTGGACACCGGCGGCGTGCCCTACCAGGAGTGGCGCGCGGTGCTGCGCTGGCTGCCCATGCTCACGGAGCTCTCCGACCGTGAGGCGCGCGTGCTCCGGTCGCTGGTGCCGGACCTGGACGCGCTGCTGGGCCGCGAGGTGCCCGCCGCGCCGGAGCTGGACGCGGACATGGCGCAGCTGCGCCTGCACCAGACGGTGGAGGACCTCTTCGCCCGCCTGTCGCAGCCCACCGTGGTCATCCTGGAGGACCTGCATCAGGCGCACGCCGAATCGCTCCAGCTCCTCGCTCAGCTCGCGGCGAGGTCGCCGGGGCTGCCGCTGCTGTTGCTCGTGAGCTTCCGCGACGACGAGTCCCCGCAGTTGCCGGAGCACCTGCCCGGCACTCGCGTGCTGCGGCTGCAACGGCTGAACGCGGAGGAGATCGCCCAGCTGGGCGAGTCCATGCTGGGCGCCGTCGGCCGCCGGCCCGACGTGGTGTCGCTGTTGCGCCGCGAGTCGGAGGGCAATCCGTTCCTGCTGGTGGAGGTGGTGCGCGCGCTCGCGGAGGACGCGGGGGGCCTGGACCGGCTGGGCGCCGTCGCGCTGCCCCAGCGCGTGTGGGCGGGTGGCATGCGCGCGCTGGTGCAGCGCCGGCTGGAGAAGGTGCCTCGGGCGGCGCGGGAGCTGCTGGACGTGGCGGCGCTGCTGGGCCGGGAGCTGGACCTGGCGGTGCTGGAGCGGGCCGCGCCCGGCGTGGACGTGGAGGCGTGGCTCACCGACTGCGCGGCGGCGGCGGTGCTGGACGTGGCCGACGGCCGCTGGCGCTTCGCTCACGACAAGCTGCGCGAAAGGTTGCTGGAGGACCTGTCCCCGACGCTCCGCCCCGCGCTCCACCGGCGCGCGGCCCTGGCGCTGGAGTCGGCCCACCCCACGGGCCACGCCGCCGCGCTGTCGTACCACTGGGGGCAGGCAGGGGACGCGGCCCGCGAATCGCGCCACGCGCGGATCGCGGGCGAGGAGGCGCTGGCGGTGGGTGCGTGCCGGGAAGCGGTGCCGCTGCTCTCGCGGGCGCTGGCGGTCGCGCCCCAGGCCACGCCGTTGGAGCAGGGCCGCGTGGAGGCACTGCTGGCGGAGGCGCGCTTCCAGCTGGGAGACCTGGAGGCCTTCCGCGTGCACGCGGAGTCGGCGCTCGCGCACTTCGGATGGCGTGTGCCCTCGTCGCGCGTGGCGTGGGTGCTGGGCACGCTGACGCAGGCGCTGTCTCGGCTGGCGCAGAGCGCCCGTCCAGATGCGTACGTGGATGATTCCAGGCGGCGCCGGGAGTCGCGGCGGGTGGCGGGCCGGCTGCTGATGCGGCTCACCGACGCGTTCATCTACGCGCAGGAAGCGCTGCCGGTGCTCTGGAGCGGCCTGCGCATGCTCAACCTGTGCGAGCCCGCGGGGCCCACGCCGGAGCTGGCGCGCGGCTACACGGTGATGGCGGTGGTGGCGGGCACGGTGCCGGTGCACCGCGTGGCGGACGCGTGGGTGAAGCGGGCGCAGGAGGTGGCCGAAAGCGTGGGCCGCCCGGCGGACCTGGCCTACGTGCTCAACCGCAACGCGGTGTGCGCGGTGTACCAGGCGCGCTGGCAGGACGTGGAGACGTGGCTTTCGCGAGCGACGGCCATCGTGGACTCGGTGGGGGACCTGCGGCTGGCGGAGGAGTGCCGCGCGCTGCTCACCGTGTCCGCCATGTACCGCGGCCAGTTCGCGCGGGGCCTGCCGCTGATGGACTGGCTGGAGGCGTCCGCGGTGCGCCGGGGCTCGGCGCAGACGCAGCACTGGGCCCAGCATTACCGCGCGCACATGCTGCTGCGGCTGGGCGAACACGCTCGGGCCCGCGTGGCGCTGGAGCCGGCGCTCGCGTGGACGGAGGCGCACGGCGGCGCCACCGACCGCATCATCGTGGACGGCACGCTGGCGCTCTTGTGCCTGCGCGAGGGCGACACGGCGGGTGCTCGCGCGGCGGCGGAGAAGGCGCTGGTGCGGCTGTCCGCGGGCAAGCCGGTGGCGCACTTCGTCTACTTCGGCGCGACGGCGGTGGCGGAGGTGCTGCTCACCCTCCTGGCGCGCGAGACGCCAGGGCCCGGATTGCAGGCGCTCACGCACAGCGCGCGGTCCGCGCTCCAGGAGGTGGAGCGCTTCGCGCGGGTGTTCCCCTTCGGCGAGCCCTCCGCGTGGCTGTGGCGCGGCTGCGAGGCGTGGCTCGCGGGCAAGCACCGCAAGGCCTTCCGCGCGTGGAAGCGCTGCCTCGCGGAGTCGGACGCGCGGGGCATGCCCTACGAGGCGGCGCGCGCTCGGCTGGAGTGGGCGCGGCACCTGCCCGCGGACGACGCGGAGCGCGCGGAGTTGCTGCGGCGCGCGGCGGAGGATTTCACCCGGCTGGGGGCGCGCGAGGACCTGTCGCGGACCCTGGCCGAACAAGGGACGGCAGGGTGACGAAGCGATGATGTGGCTGCGGGACGTGGCGTTGCTGGCATGCCTGGATTGCCGGGGCCAACTGGTGTGGCACGGGCAGAGCGAGGACGACCGGCTGGACGAGGGACGTCTTCTCTGCGGTAGCTGCGGCGAGACGTGGGAGGTGGCGGACGGGCTCGCCCGGCTGTACCGCGAGGACCGCGTGCAGGGCACGGACCGCCTGATGCGCCATGTCTACGACGGGCTCCCCGCGCTGCACGACCCGCTGACGGCGGTGCTGACGCCGCTGTTCCAGTCCGTCTCCGAGTCGCGGATGCGCGACGGGTACATGCGCAGGCTGGAGCTGGGCGCGCTGAAGCCGCGCGACGACGGACAGCCCGTGCGCGTGCTGGAGGTGGGCGTGGGCGCGGGCGCGAACCTGCCTCGCATCCGCGGCGCGCTCCCGCCGGGCCTGCCCGTGGAGGTGTGGGGCCTGGACCTGAGCACCGGCATGCTGGCGCAGTGCGAGAAGCGGCTGCGCAAGGGCCGGGGCGTGAAGGACACGCGGCTGCTGGTGGCGGACGCGCACGCGCTCCCGTTCAGGGACGGTCTGTTCGACCGCGTCTTCCACGTGGGAGGGATTGGGAGCTACCGCCAGCCCGCGGTGGCGCTGCGGGAGATGGCGCGCGTGGCTCGGCCCGGCACTCCGCTGGTGGTGGTGGACGAGCAGCTGGACGCGGCCTTCCGTCCGTCGCTGCTCCAGCGCGCCGCCTTCCGCGCCCTCACGTTCTACACACGCGACGCGAAGAGCCCTCGCGACCTGCTGCCGAGGAACGCCGAAGACGTCATCGAGGAACAGGTGTCACCGTTCTACTACTGCCTCACGTTCCGCGTTCCGGCCGTCACGGGTTGAGCACCAGGTCCAGCAGCTTCAGCGTCATGCCGCCCGTGAAGTCGATGGTGGCGCCGTTGAACCACGCGGCGTCGTCACCCACGAGCACGGTGACGAAGCGGGCCACCTCGTCCAGCGTGCCCATGCGCCCCGCGGGGTTCATGGCCGCGTGGCGCGCTTCCAGCCGGGCCAGCGCCTCCGGCGAGTAGACGTGGCGCAGCGCGGGCGTCATCACCGTGCCGAACTTGAGCAGGTTGACCCGGTGGCCCTTGGGGCCCAGCTCCATGGCCAGGTGGCGCACGTACATCTCCAGCGAGGCCTTGGCGGCGCTGATGAGGCCGGTGTTGCCCAGGTGCGTCTCGTCCAGCGGGTTCTGCAGGCCCAGCAGGCGCGCGTCCGGAGCCAGCAGGTCGCGTTGAACAAGCGCCTGCGTCCAGTACACGAACGAGTGCGCCATGCAGTCGAACGTGCGCTGGATGCGGCGCGGGTGCAGCCGGTCCGGGCCCTCGGAGAGGAAGCGGCCCACGGACGCGCCGGCGATGGCGTGCACGAACAGCTTCACGCTGCGGGGGCCGGTGCGCTGGAGCAGCTCATCCGCGCCGGCCTCGGCGGCTTCGAACGTGGAGGCATCCGCCTGTCGCAGGTGCACTTCACGGCCCGCCTCGCGCACGCGGGTCTCCAGCTCGCGCGCGGTGTCCGGGTAGCGGCCCCGGTGCACGCCGAAGACGTTCAGCCCCGGCTTGCGCGCGACGGCCTCAGCGATGGCCGCGCCCGAGCCGGAAGAGGCACCCAGGATGAGCGCCCACGCCGGGGGAGCACCCTCCGATTCGGCTGGAGGAGATCCGCCTGGGACAGGGGGCTCGTGCATGGTGCTCATCATAGGAATCCACGCGGGGTGGGGCTCGGGAGACGGCAGGGGTCCTCGACGGAAAGGGGAACGGAGTGGAAAGATCCACCCATGCCCTCAGTGAAGTTCCTCTTGGCGTGTCGGGTCCTGCCCGTCCTCGCATTGCTCGCGGCCTGTGCCCATGGCTCCTCGGACGAAACGAAGTCGGAGTCCGAACAGGAGCTCACCACGCTGTACCAGCGCACCTGCGGTGGGAGGCTGGCGCAGGCGTGCTTCGAACAGGCCGAGCGCCTGCGCACGGGCGACGGCGTCACGAAGGACGTCGCTCGCGCGGCGACGCTCCATGAGCTGGGCTGCAACGGCGACGACCTGCGCGCGTGCGTGGCGCTGGGCGAGCTGAAGGAGGAGGGCCGGGGCGTCGCGAAGGACGAGGCGGAAGCGGCGCGCCTGTACGCACGGGGCTGTGAGCGGGACCTGCCGGAGGGCTGCGGCCACCTGGCGCTGCTGTACGGCGAGGGCCGGGGCGTGGCGAAGGACCTCGCGCAGGCGGTGCGCCTCTACGAGCGCGGCTGCGCCGGGGATGACCGGCTGTCGTGCAACAACCTGGGCGTGCTGAAGCTGATGGGCGGCTTCGGCGTCGAGCAGGACGTGGCGGCGGGCATGGGGATGCTGGTGCAGGCGTGCAACCGGAACCTCGGGGTCGCCTGCCTCACGGTGGCGCGCGAGTTCGAGCAGGGCGTGCGTACACGCAAGGACGCGCGGCTCGCGTCCAGCTACTTCCGCATGGCGTGCGGCATGGGCGCGCAGGAGGCGTGCACGTCCGCGAACGCGGCGGTGGTGGCGAAGCCGGAGCCCACGCCCGCCGTCACGCCGGAGGAGGGCGCGAAGCTGGATGGGGTCCGCGCCATGTGTGAGCTGGGCACCGGCGTGGGCCTGGGCATGGCGTGCCACATGATGGGCACCGCGTACGAGAAGGGCGCGGGCGTGGCGGTGAACCCCGGCCGCGCGACGATGTTCTACCAGCGCGCATGCGACCACGAGGTGCCGGAGGCCTGCGGCGACGTGCGGCGCATGCTGGGGCTCACGGCGGACGGCGCGAAGGCCGAAGGCCCGAAGCAGTCCGTGTTGCAGTCGCTCCAACTGGACCCGGCGAAGACCGCTCCGGAGAAGCCGAAGCCGTCCGTGTTGCAGTCGCTCCAACTGGATGCGGGCAAGGTCTCCGCGAACGCGAAGCCCGCGCCGCGAGCCTCCGTCGACCGCTGGAAGGAGGAGTGTCAGGACGGAAAGGGCGAAGGGGATGCGTGCGCCCGGCTGGGGGCGGTGCTGCTGGAGGGGAGCGCCGGGCTCCAGGTGGATGTGAAGCGGGGCATGAAGTTGCTGGAGGACGCATGCCTGAAACGCGCGCCCGCCGCCTGCGTGCGGCTCTGGAGCGTGCTGTCCTCCGGTGATGAGGCTTTGAAGATTGGACCGGCTCCACTCGTGGGACTCGCCTTCCTGGAGACGGGGTGCGAAGCGCGCGACGGCGGCGATGCGTGCAACCTGCTGGGCATGGCCCTGACCAACACCCCCCGCCCGTACGCGAACCTGGGGAAGGGCATTCAGGCCTGGCGCGACGGATGCCTCGGGCATGAGGACACGAACAGCTGTGTGCTGTTCCTCGCCATGACGCGGAAGCTCGCCGCCTCGGGGCCGGAGGCGTTGAGGGCGGACGCGCAAGGCAGCATCCCTGGCATCCAGGCCCATGCCTGCAAGGCGCGCATGAAGGACGCCTGCGAAGCGCTGGGCCAGCCGATGCCGAAGGACGTCCTGCGGGTGCGCCACCTGCGGACGGACTGCGACGCGGGCGACCCGGATGCCTGCGCGGACCTGGCCCTCAAGTACCGTCAGGCCAACGAAGGCAGCCGGTTCGCCACGGTCGAGCGCAACCTCGAGGAAGAGCTCCGGGTGGCAGAGAAGGGGTGCGCCGGTGGCAGCAGCGACGCCTGCTGGCAGCTGGCGAAGCGCTCCAGCGAGGAGAGGGTCGCGGGCGTTCCCCGCGACCTGGAAGCCGCCTTCGCACGCTCGGAGCTGGCCTGCGCCATGAAGTCCGGGGACGCGTGCGAGCTGCTCGCGAAGCTCCTGCGGGAGCACCGGCATCTGGGGGCGGATGCACCGCAGGTCCAGGAGGCCCGGGCGCGGGCCTGCCTGTACTGGCCCGCGTCGTGGCGCGAGAAGCAATGCGCGAAGTAGGCCTCAGTCGCCCCGGAGCTGAAGCCCCGCGGCCACGGGCTTCGTGAAGTTGCGCCGTCCGCTGGTGGAAAGCCCGCTGCACGAAGGGCTGGGTGGGTTGTTCCCGGGTCCGTCCGCGTTTACCGATGGAGGACGCATCCCCAGCGCCGTGGAGAAGGAGCACCCCATCGTGCGTCCTCCAGAGAAGGTCGTGTTCGGCCACACCGTCGAAGGCCTGCTGGTGGCCCTGGAGGGGCATCTGGAAGGCCCGCTCCGGACGCGGTTGAAGGCCGTGGGGCTGGACCTGGACCAGAAGCTGGCGCCCGCCTATCCCCGGGACCAGTGGCACCAGATGTTGCTCCTGGGCGCGCAGGTGCTCTTCCCCCACCACTCCGTCGCGCAGGCGCACTGGCACCTGGGCCAGCGCTTCGTCACGGCCTACTTCGCCACCCGCATCGGCCGCGCGCTCCAGGGCGTGCTGAAGTTCCTGGGCCCCGCGCGCACTCTGGAGCGCACGACGCGCAACATGGCCTCCGGCAACAACTACCTGCACGTGGACGTGCAGCGCCTGGCCGCCACCGAGTACCGGCTGAAGGTGAACGAAGGCGGCATCCACCCGGAGTTCATCGGAGCCCTGTGCCACTTCGGCACGTTGACCACCGGCGTGAAGGGACTCACCACCGTGGTGGAGGGCCGCGACGGGCCCTCCGCGACGTACCGGATGCGCTGGTAGCGGCCCCCGTGCTCAGCCGTGGGAGATGACGAACTCCTGCGCTCCCACGCGCACCTGGAGCAGGCGCTGGATGCCCGACCCCAGCTTCCACCGGATGGCGAGCTGATCCATCCACGCGACGAACGCGGTGACGCGGAAGTCGTCGCAGGCCAGGTCATCCAGGGACGTGAACACCTGCTGCACGGCGGAGGTCGCGTCGTTCTCCGCGATGACGGCTTCCGAGTGGATGGCCTTGTTCAGCGCGATGAGCTTGTCGAGCAGGTCCCTCCAGAACACGTACACCTTCCCGTACGGCTGGCTCCCGATGTCGCCTGCGTAGCGTGAGGACTGCACGAGCACGTCCGAGAACGTGCCCGTCCCGCCGCTCTGCTCCCAGTGCGACGCGACGAAGCCGTCCGGTCCGGCATGGTTCTTCAGGTGCCAGGCCACGCTCGCCTTCGCCCGGTCGAGCGTCCAGTCCTTCGCCCCGTCCTTGAGGTACGCGTCCCAGAGTGGCGTGTAGAGCTCTTCCCGGCGCTGGAGGCTGGTGCGCACGGGCTGGCTGGCCCGGGGCATGGCGCGCGCCAGGGCTCGTGCGAAGGCGTTGCGTTCGAAGGCGGGTTCGGAGCCCAGCTTCGCCAGCAGCCGCCGGAAGCTGGGGTTGTCCACGCGCAGGTCCAGCCGCGTTTCGGTCTTCGTGCCGGCGGGCGCCGCGCGGAAGAGGCGGTCCACCAACGCTGGCGCGTCCTCCGGACGGACCGCGCCCCAGACGGTGGCTGCGTCCACCGCGCGTTGGATGAGCTCCTTCGACAGGCCGTCCTCCACCTGGCTCTGGGCGAAGAAGGAGTATTCGAATTCGTCCGCGCTGGGCGTGAGGCTGAAGCGCGGCATCTGGGCGCTGAAGTCGAGCCCCCAGCGGGAGGTCTTCCCGTACAGCACGCCCGAGCTCGTGTAGCTGCGCGCCCCCAGGAACGCGTAGCGGCGTGGGCCCTGCCGGTGGTCGCGGGACGCGTGCTGGACGACGGCCTTGAGCTTCCGCCGGTCCTCCTGCGAGGCGAAGTTGACGTCGCGCCAGCCCAGGCCCAGGCCCCAGACGCGCTGGGACTCCACGGACTTCATGTGGAAGTAGCGCCGCAGCCAGGCGTCATTCACCCGGTGCTGGATGGAGGCCAGGTCGCCGGAGACGAACGCGCCGTGCGCGCCCGCCAGCTCCTCCACGGGCACCTCCAGCTCCAGGAGCGTCGCGTCCTCGGTGCTGCGCGCGTACTCGTATTCGAAGCCGGCCTTGAGCGTGCCGCTGACCACGCTCTCGACGAAGTCCTTCAGTTCTTCGTACGCGGCCGTCACCGACGCGAGAGTGGCCTCCACCGGCTTGTGGAACCCCAGCTGCTTCAGCAGCGCGGCGGCGACCTGGAGGAGCGCGGGCGTGAGCGAGCCCTGCTCCAGTCCGTCGACGATCTTCAACGCGTCCTGCACCTTCGCGTCCACGGCGCCCAGGATGGAGGCGAGCAGCGGCGACGAGTACCCCAGCGAGACCCCCGCGGATATCTGGGCCGCCGCGGAGTCCGAGGTGGCCTTGCGGACCGACACGCGGAACGGTCCGTCCTTCGGCCGTGAGAAGACGATGCGGAACTCGTCCTGGAGCGACACGGTGCCGCCGATGGACGCGCCCACCTCCGCCTTCAGCTCGAACACCAGCTGCCCGGCCAACCGCTTCGCGAGCGCCCCCACCAGGGACGTGCTGATGGCGGACCAGGAGACCTTCACTCCGGCCTTCAGGGCCACGCGCGTCTGGAACGACAGGGCATCACCGGGTTGGAGTGCCTGCACATCCCCCAGCACGAAGGGCAGGCGCAGGGACTTCGCGTCCGAGCCCAGCGCGGCCTCCAGGATCTGGGTCGCGGCGTGGTGCCGGTAGTCCGCCACCTTCACCTGGAGTGATCCGCCGCCGCTCAACTCGACGAAGGGGAAGTTCCCCTGGCCGTTGGCCTCCGCGCTCAGCTCCGCCGCGTACTTCAGCCAGCACGCGGTCCCGTCCGGGGAGAAGAGGGGCTCCACCGAGGCGCCGTCCAGCTGCTTCGGAGGCACGCCGATGATGCCGTACGCGTCCTTGTCGTTCCGGTCGTTGAAGAGCTCGACGGGGACCTTGAGGGTGCCCGTGAGGGACACCTGGCCTCCCTGGATGGGGATGGCCTTGTTGCCGTTCAGCTCCGCGTGGCCCAGCGCCTGTTCGTGAGCGGCGTGGCCCAGCGCGAGCTTGAGCGTGTTCACCGCGGGAATGTGGATGCTCCAGCTCATGAGACTCCCCCACCTTGGATTGCCTGTGTCCCTGGGACCGCTGAGCAATCATTGACGTGGGGCCTGCCTGGCCGCTTCTGACGGCGGGGAGGTGCGACTGTCCTCACCGCGAAATCGTCATCACCCCGGGGATGTAGGGGTTGTTCACAAGTCGGTGTTCGGACTAACCAGGGGGCACCCAAGCCACGTCATCCCCCGAGCCGTGGCGGAGGAGCCCCTCGTGTCGAACCCCTCGGAGATCGTCTTCGGCCATACGGTCGAAGGTCTGCTGTTGGCCTTGAAGGGCCGGCTGGAAGGCCCGCTGCGCGCGAAGCTGAAGGACGCCGGGCTGGACCTGGACCGGAAGCTGGAGCCCGCGTATCCGAACGCCATCTGGCAGAAGCTCCTGCAGATTGGAGCGACGGAGCTGTTTCCGAACGTGTCCATGAACGAGGCGCAGTGGCTGCTGGGTGAGCGCTTCGTCGTGGGCTACTTCGAGACGAACATGGGCCGCGCGCTGCAAACGGTGCTGAAGCTGCTGGGCCCCGCGCGCGCCCTGGAGCGCACGTCGCGCAACCTGGCCTCCGGCAGCAACTTCCTGCACGTGGAGGTGGAGCGGCTGTCGGACTCGGACTACCGCATCAAGGTGAATGAGGGCGGGACCTACCCGGAGTTCATCGGCTCCATCTGCCACCACGGGACGATGACCACCGGCGTGAAGGGCCTCACCACCGTGGTCGAGTCCCGCCAGGGCCGCGCCGCCATCTACCGCGTGCGCTGGTAGTCACGCGCCGCGTCCAGCGGGTGCCCTTGCCACCTGGGGGGCCCTGCTTGATGCTGAGGTCATGACGCAAGGGCCGCCCACGGATGACGCCTCGGATGCCCTGCGGGAGCTGGGCCGCCGGCTCTCCAGGCGGAGGAAGGAAGCCGGGCTGGAGGTGGAGGCCCTGGCCGCGCGTGCGCGGGTGTCCGCGCATCTCATCCGGACCTTCGAGCTGGGCGAGCAGGCGCTGGGGCTCAGCGCGTTGACCCGGTTGGCCTCGGCGCTGGGACTTGCGCCTACGGCCTTCTTCCACACGTCCGCGCCTGTCGAGCAGGTCCCCGTGGAGCCCGCGGCGCTGCTGAAGGGTGGCGCGGTCAGCGCTTCGCTCTCCGATGTGGATCGGGACTTCCTCCTGGAAGGGCTCCGGCAGGCACGGGCCTTCAGCCTGCTTGGAGCGCTCCGGCAGGTCCCCCGGTTGGCGGAGCAGTTCCCTCCCGAGCCGCCCCCCGCGAAGAACGCCCACCAGGCGGGATATGCGTGCGCCCGGAGGGTCCGAGCCCTGCTGCCGGAGCGTCAGGGCCCGCTGCGCAATCTGGGCCGGCTGATGGAGAGCCATTTCGACGTCCTCGTCCTCCGGCATGCCTTCACGAATCCCGCCGTGCATGGCGTCAGCTGCCGCTCTGGCAATGCCCGCCTCATCGTCATCCATTCGGAGCTGACGCGTGAGCCGGTGCGCCGCTTCGTGCTGGCTCACGAGCTGGCGCATCAGCTCCTCGACCTGTCGGAGAGCGACGTCCAGACGGACGAGGGGCGCTTGGACTCGTCGCGCTTCTGGATGGAGAACCCTCCCGCGGAGAAACGGGCGAATGCGTTCGCCGCCATGCTGCTGGCACCCGAAGAAGCGGTGACGCAGAGCCTGGGGGCCGCGAAGCCGGAGGGCTATGGCCTGAAGGAAGCCCGTGAGCTGGTCATCCGGGCTCGCACGCACTTCGGCCTCAGCTTCGCCGCCATGGCCTGGCACCTCTACAACCTCCGGTACATCCGGGAGCGAGAGACCGTGGAGGCCCTCTTGATGTCCCCGGACGAGACCGTCCTGGAGGGCTTCGAGGACGAAACGCGCTTCACGGGCATCGAACGTCGTGCCCTGGATGCGCACGCCCACGAGTTGATCTCATCGAGCCGGGCTCGCGAGCTGCTCGGACGCCCTGTCGAGGACCTGCTCGCGACATGAGCCGATACGTCGTCGACACCGACGTGCTGGCGAACGTCCAGCGCGCGGGGCATGCCGTCACGCTGGGGGAGTTGGGGACCCTGCCCGTCGTCATCACCGACACGGTCTGGGATGAGTTGACCGTGGGCGCCTCGCTTGCCGGCGCTCCGGAGCGTCTGGTCCAGGAAGCGGAAGCGATGCTCAAGGCCATCGCGGGCGCGCCCACCGTGTTGGTGCCGCAGAGCCCGGAGGCCCAGACGCTGGTCCAGCTCCAGCTGCCGCCGGTGACAGAGGGGATGGGGGAGCACTCGGTGATTGCCTATGCCTGTCACCATCCCGACGCGACGGCGATCCTGCATGACCGACGCGCCCTTCATCGGGGCATCGAGGAGCTTCGCGGACGGGTCCTCTCCCTTCATGGGTTTTTGGACGTGCTTCGTCGGGAGCACGGGCTCGCACTGAAGGCCGCACACCAGATTTCAGAGTGGTACTGCGTCCGGAACAAGCCGCAGCGCCGCCCGCTCTGGTGGTAACGCTCAGGACGGACGCGCCGCGTCCAGCAGTCCCTGCACCGCGCCCGTCACCTCGCGGTGCACCGTGAGCAGTGCCTCCCGGTCCGTCGCGTCGAATCCCGGGGTCAGGTGGGTTGTCAGTGACTCTCCAACCCATTGGGTCATCTTCACCGGGAAGGACAGGGACAGCGGCCACAGGCCCGTGGCGCCCACGCCCAGCCACAGCGGCAGCCTTCCGGGCATCCCCACGCGCTTGCCCCACGCGTAGCCGTCGTTCAGGCCCACGTAGGCGTCGTCCATGCCGTGGCCCGCGATGGGGACGATGGGCAGGCCGTAGCGCACGGCCAGGCGCAGGTAGCCCAGCCGTTCTCCCCAGTCCACGCGGTAGCGGTGCCGGAAGTCGCGGCAGCCCTCGCGTGTGCCGCCTGGCTGCACCAGCACGTGCTCGCCCTTCTTCACCGCTTCCTCCAGCAGCGGCCCGTCGCTGGTGACGAAGCCCAGCCCGTCCGCCACCTGGCGCATGCCGGGGATGCGGTCGAACGCTCCGTGCGCGATGCCATGGGGCAGGTAGCCCAGCCGGTCGTGCAGCGTCACAGTCAGCATGCACAGGTCCACCGCCAGGGGCCGGCCGTGGTAGCCCACCAGCAGCTTCGCTCCAGGGCGCAAGAGCGGCTCCAGGTTCACCACTTCGTAGCGGTGGTAGCGCTGGAGCAGGCGGAACGTCGTCAGCCACGCGGCCCGTGCCGCCGTCGCCGTGGCCGTCACCCACCCACCCGGTACAGCACCGCGCCGTGCGCCACGCCCGCGCCCACGCCCACCATCAACACGCGGTCCCCCGGCTTCACCGGCCGCGTGCGCCACAGCCGATCCAACCCCGTACCCAGCGACGCGGAGCCCACGCTGCCCACCGTGTCCACCACCGTGACGCTCTTCTCCTCCGGCACCTCGAACGCATGGAGGATGGCCGCGAACATGCTCCCGTTCGGCTGGTGCGTGAGCACCCACTCCACGTCCGACACCGTCAGCCCCGCGCCCTGCAGCACCGTCGACGCCGCGCGCTTCAGTGCCCCCAGCGCGACGCGGGTCATGTCGCGCGCGGGCGTGAGGAAGCGCATGCCCTCGAGCTGGCCTGTCTGGTGCGGGTTCTCCAGCACGACGTCCGGAGGCAGCGTGCCGTCGTTGCCGAACGCGGCTCCCAGCACGCCTTCGCCGGGACGCGCTTCGCCCAGCACCACCGCCGCCGCAGCGTCACCCAGCACCAGGTAGGGACGCGGGTCTTCCGGCCGCGTGGTGCGTGACAGCAGCTCCACGGACACCACGCCCACCGGCCCCAGTCCCGTCGCCGCCGAGCGTGCTGCCAGGTCGAACGCGCTCAGGAAACCCATGCACGCATTGCTCACGTCCATCGCATCGCACGTCCCGGACAGCCCCAGCGCCGCCGCCACCCGGCTGCCGTTGGCCGGCGTGGTGACGTCTCCGCCCATCGACGACACGAACAGGATTCGCCGGAGCGCCGTCGCCGGGAGTCCCGCCGCCTCCAGTGCGCCTCGCAGGGCCTGGGCTCCCAGGTCCGCCGCGCGCATGCCCTCCGGCGCGAAGTGCCGCGTGCGGATGCCTGTCTTTCGCTCTACCTCCGCCGCATCGCGGCCGACTCGCGCGCAAACCTCCGCGGTCGTTACCGGTGGGCCCGGCAGCACGCTCGCGGTGCCGAGGATGCGGACCGGAATCACGCCGCCCTCCGGCCACCGGCCGCGCTCCTGCGTCCTCGCAGCGCTTCCCAGGCCTGCTTGAACTCCAGCAGCTTCTGCTCCAGGCCCATGTCTCGCGCGGCCTCGTCCAGCACCTCATCCACGTGCGTGAAGCGCATGGAGCCGAGCAACGGATGCTCGCGCGTGCCCACGTCGTAGCGCAGGTCTCCTCGCGCGGACTCCAGGTCGCCGTTGCGGTGCAGGAGCAGCACTCCGCTGGCCAGCAGGTCCTTCGCTCGTGCCACGGGGTTGAGCGCGGAGAGGAACAGCCCCACCGCTCCGGGCAGCAGCGGCCGCGCGGCGTGGTGATGGCCCGCGGGGAAGATGTTGCTGGAGAAGACCAGGTCCGCGCCCGCGTGGAGCAGCACGTCCACCGGCACCATGCTGGTGAAGGCCCCGTCCACGTAGCGCGCGGGAGGCTGGAGCGTGGGCGCCCAGACGCCCGGCGCCGAGCCACTCGCGCGCACCGCCAACGCCAGCGGTCCCTTTTCCAGCACCACGCAGCGGCCCGTGGTCAGGTCCGTCGTCACCGGCAGGAAGCCCATGGGCAATTCCTCCAGCGCCAGGTCCCCCAGGTCGCCGCGCACCAGCCACTCCATGGCCTGCGTCGTCACGACGGAAGACAGCGCGGCGGCGGACAGGTGCCCGACCCGCGCGCGGTGCTGGAGCCGGCGCAGGCCGTCCAGGCCTTCACGCCCGTCGCGCGCGGTGCCGCAGTAATACGCGCCCACCAGCGAGCCCATGCTGGCGCCGCTGAGGAAGTCCACCGGCACGTCCAGCGCCGCCAGCCTCCGCAACAGGTGCGCGTGGTAGAAGCCCCACACGCCGCCGCCACTGAGCGCCAGACCCACGCGCCGGCCGGTGATGGCGCGCGCCCACCGCGACAGCGCATCCCTCGTCCCCGCGTCCAGGCCCAACGCCGCCAGGGGCCGAGAATCCCCGGGCCGCACCACCAGCCGCTCCCAGTCCAGCCGCAGCCGGCACCCGGGCGGCGGCGCCTCCTCGTCCCATCCGTCCTCGTCCGGCAGCGAGCGCCCCTGCAACATCGTGCTGCCCTGCGACCGCCACGGCGACAGCAGTACGGTGAGCAGCACCGGCGCTCCCTGCGTCCCCACTCTGTTCGTCTCTCCTCCACCCGGCGGCACCAGCCGCACCTCGCGCGGTGTCAGCACCTCCGGCACCGGCACTCCATCCACCAGCACGCAGTCGAAGTCCTCACCTTCGGCGAGGAGCGGCGCGCCCGGAGCCACCGTGCGGCGGAACACGCGGTCGGCTCCGCGCACCGCGCCTTTCGTGCGCTTCGCCCCCGCGCGCACGAGCAGCACCCGGTCCCCGAAGTCGTGGACCATCACCTTCGCCACCAGCTCCACCAACACGGACCGCGTCGCGGGCGGCAGGTCCAGCCCCTGCTGCGCGTGGAACGTCACCACGTCCGGCCGCGCCGCCGCGCTTCCTCCAGGGCTTCCAGGCCGAAGCACCGCCGCCACCGCCTCCAGCTCCACTCGAGGAAGGAAGAGGGCATGCGACGCGGACGCCGCCGTCACCGTGACGGGCCAGGTGCCGCGCGCGAGCGCCTCCACGCCCAGCGACATCCCCGAGCGCAGGTGCAGCAGCACCGTCCCTCCCGTCGTCATCCGCCACTCGCCCGAGCGCAGGAGGTAGATGCCGTCCACCGGCTCGCCCTCGCGGCAGATGCCCTCGCCCGGCTGGGGCTCCACCGGCCGGGCCCGCTCCAGCAAGCGGAGCAGGGCGGACGCACGCGCGTGGCGCAGCACGGGGGCTTGCTTCAACGTGTACAGCCAGCGACGCCGCTCATCGACAGTCAGAGGAGAAGGCATGCGTCGCCCAAGGATAACCAGGACGCTCCGGCGCGGGGTAGCGCGCCGGAGTGCCTGCCCGCTCCGTGCGGGTCGTCGTTACGCCGGCTGGGGTCGCGGTGGCTCCCCCTCGGGAGGGATGGCCGGCGGCGGCGGGTTGCTCGGACCGCGAGGTGAATTGCCGTGCTTGCGGTGTTTCAGGACCTTCGTGCGCGCGCCTTCCACCAGCGCGTAGAGCACCGGGATGAAGATGAGGTTCACGAAGGTGGAGAAGAGCATTCCGCCGAAGACGGCCGTGCCCAGCGACTTGCGCGCGGAGGCGCCCGCGCCGCTGGCCAGCATCAGCGGCACCACGCCGAAGAGGAACGCGAAGGACGTCATCAGGATGGGCCGCAGGCGCGTCTCCGCCGCGTTGATGGCGGACTCCACCACGCCCTGACCCTGCGCGCGCAGTTGCTCGCCGAACTCCACGATGAGGATGGCGTTCTTCGACGCGAGGCCCACCAGCATCACCAGGCCCACCTGACAGAACACGTCGTTCACCAGCCCGCGCAGGTTCTGCAAGAGCAGCGCGCCCATCATCGCGACGGGCACCGCGAGCATGACGACGAAGGGCAGGGCGAAGCTTTCATACTGCGCGGCCAGCACCAGGAACACGAACACGATGCCGAGCGCGAAGATGACGAGCACGGTGTTGCCCGCGCTCTTCTGCTCCTGGGACAGGCCCGTCCATTCGAAGGTGAAGCCCGGCGGCAGGGCCTGCTTCGCCACCTCCTCCATGGCGTTCAAGGCCGTGCCGGTGGAGGTGCCGGGGCTGCCCTGGCCGTTGATGTTGGCGGAGCGGAAGAGGTTGTAGTGGGTGATGTTCTGCGCGCTGGTGATGGGCGTCACCCTCACCAGCGCCTCCAGCGGCACCATGGCCCCGGTGTCCGAGCGCACGTAGAAGCTGCCGATGTCCTTCGGGTTGTCGCGGAAGGGCGTCGCGGCCTGCACGAACACGCGGTAGACGCGGTTGGCGAAGGTGAAGTCGTTCACGTACTGGCTGCCCAGGTACACCTGGAGCGTGGAGAACAGCGAGGACAGGGGCACGCCCATGGCCTTGGCCTTCTCCCGGTCCACGTCGATGTTGAGCTGCGGCGAGCCCGCGGTGAACGCGGAGAACACGCCGCGCAGCCGCGGGTCCTGGCCCGCCTTGCCCACCAGGGCCTGCGTGGCCTGCGCCAATTCCTCCAATGTGCGGCCGCCCTGCTGGTCCTCCAGCACGAACTCGAAGCCGCCCACGCTGCCCACGCCACGGATGGCGGGCGGTTGCAGGGGCAGCACGCGCGCGCCGCCCACCTGGCTCAGCGGACCGCGCAGGCGCTCAATCAGGCCCGCGACGCTGGACTCCTTCGTCTTGCGCTCGTCCCAGGGCTTCAGGTTGATGAAGAGCGAGCCGTAGTTGGCGCCCGTGCCCAGCAGCGAGAAGCCGCCCACGGTGAAGATCTGCGTCACCTCCTCCTGCTGCTTGATGATGCCCTCCACCTGGATGAGCACGTTGCGCGTGTACTCCAGCGACGTGCCCTCCGGGCCCTGCACCGCGATGATGACGTAGCCCTGGTCCTCGTCCGGGATGAAGCCCGTGGGCGTGGCCCGGTAGAGCAGGCCCGTGGCGACGAGGAACACCGCGAAGATGCCCACGACGACCCACCGTGCCTTGCCCAGCATCACGCCCAAGAGCTTCCCGTAGCCGCGCCGGAGCGCGTCCAGGCCCTCGTCGAACTTGCGTGCGAGGACGAACTTCTGGCCCTCGTTCGGGCGCAGGAGGCGCGCGCACAGCGCGGGGGACAGGGTGAGCGCCACGAGCGCGGAGAGGCTGATGGAGAACGCGATGGTGAGCGCGAACTGGCGGTAGATGGCGCCGGTGGTGCCGGGGAAGAAGGACACCGGGATGAACACCGCGGACAGCACCAGCGCCGTGGCCACCACCACGCCGGACACCTGCTGCATGCCCCGGTGGGTGGCCTCCTTCGCGTCCACCTTCTCGTGCTCGATGACGCGCTCCACGTTCTCGATGACCACGATGGCGTCATCCACCACCAGGCCCGTGGCCAGCGTGAGGCCGAAGAGGGTCAGCGTGTTGAGCGAGAAGCCGAACGCGTTGACGAACATGAACGTGCCGACCAGTGACACCGGCAGCGTCGTCACCGCCACCAGCACGCTGCGCCAGCCGTGCAGGAAGATGAAGATGACCAGGATGACCAGGAGGATGGCTTCACCCAGCGCCTGGAGCACCTCCTCGATGGAGGCGCTCACCGCGGCCGTGGTGTCGAACGCCACCTGATAGGTGAGGCCCGGCGGGAAGTTGGCGGACAGCCGCTGGAGCTCCGCCTCCACGCCCTCGCGCACCTCCAGCGCGTTGGAGCCGGGCAACTGCGTGATGCCCAGGCCCACCGCGTCCTGGCCGTTGAAGCGCAACAGCTGCTGATAACTCTCCGCGCCCAGCTGCGCGTTGCCCACGTCGCGGATGCGCACCAGGGCGCCGTCAGCGCCGCGCTGGATGACGATGGCGCCGAACTCGTCCGCGGACGTGAGCTGGCCCTTCACCTGGAGGGACAGCTGATACGCCTGCTCCTTGGAGGACGGGGCCTGGCCCACCTTGCCCGCGCCTACCTGGACGTTCTGTTCTTGAAGCGCGTTGACCACGTCCTGCGCGGTGAGGCCGCGGCGGGCCAGCTCCGTGGGGTCCAGCCACAGGCGCATGGCGAAGCGGCGCTCGCCGAAGATGCGCACGTCGCCCACGCCCTTCACACGCAACAGCGCGTCGCGGATGAAGACGTCCGCGTAGTTGCTGATGAACTCCGTGTCGTAGCGCTTCTCCTTGTCATAGACGCCGAAGGAGACCAGCAGCTGCGTCTGCGCCTTGCGCACGGTGACGCCCAGCGCGTTCACCTGCGCGGGCAGCTGGGGCGTGGCGGTGGCCACGCGGTTCTGCACGTCCACCGCGGCCAGGTCCACGTCGCGCGACGGGTCGAACGTGGCGGTGATGGTGGACTGGCCGTCGTTGGTGCTGGTGGAGGACATGTAACGCATGCCCTCCATGCCGTTGAGCTGGCGCTCCAGCACGGTGGTGACGGCGCTCTCCACCGTCTCCGCGGACGCGCCGGTGTACGTGGCGGTGATCTGGACCTGCGGCAGCGCCAGCTCCGGGTACTGCTCGATGGGGAGGCTGGGAATGGAGATGGCGCCCACCAGCGTGATGAGGATGGACAGCACGCTGGAGAAGACGGGGCGCTTGATGAAGAAGTCGGTGAACATGGCAGCCCCCTACTGACCCGCGTCCGAGCCACCGCCCATGCCCTGGGCAGGGGGCAGGGGCATGCCTGCTGTCTGGCCCTGCGACTGCCGCGCGGGCTTCGGCTGGATGGGCATGCCGTCCCGCAGCTGCTGCACTCCGCTGATGATGACCTGGGTGCCCGCGTCCAGGCCCTTGAGCACCTCGTAGTCGTTGCCCTCCACCAGCCCCAGCGTCACGGGCTGGCGCTTCACCACGGTGCCGGCGTCGCCTTCCCCCACCACCATGGCGAAGGACTGGCTGCCCTGCCGCGTCACCGCGGTGGTGGGCATCTTCAAGGCGTCGCGCACGTCGTAGACGAGCTGCGCGCGCACCAGCTGTCCGGCCCTGAGGCCCACGGTGTTCTCGAAGGCGGCCTGCACCTCCACCAGCTGCGTGTTGGGATTGGGTGTGGTGGCGACGAAGAAGGCGGGGGCGCGGACGATGGGCTCGCCATCCTCGTTGAGCACCTCCAGTGGCGTCTCGCCAATCTTCACGCGCGCGGCCTGGTCCACGGGCACCTGCACGGACAGCTCCAGCGCGCGGCTCTGGTCCAGGATGGTGAGCGCCGTCTGCGGCGTCACGTAGTCGCCCAGCTTCACCGGGATGTCGCCCACGACGCCGTCGAAGGGGGCGCTCACGTTGAAGAAGCCCAGTTGCACCTGCTGGTTCTGGATTTGCGCTTCCGCCGCCTGGGCCTGGGCCTCGGATTGCGCCGCCTGGGCCACGGCCTGGTCGTAGTCCTGGCGGCTGACGAGTCCTTCCCTGAGGAGCTGCGCGCTGCGCTCGCGCGTCCTGCGCGCGAACTCGCGGTTGGCGACGGCGGAGGCCTTCTGGGCCTGGGTGGCGCGCAGGGAGGCTTGCTCCTGGCGCGGATCCACCACGAGCAGCACCTGGCCCGCCTTCACCTTCTGGCCCTGGCGAACGGGAATCTTCTGGATGTAGCCGGCGACCTGCGGGACGACGGTGATGCTGCTGCGCGAGATGAGGGTGCCCACGTATTCGCGGGTGTCGCGCACCGGGCCGGGCTTCACCGCCATCACCTGCACAGGCGTGGGCTTGCCTCCGCCCTGGGTCTGGCTGCCCGCCTGGGGGCCGCCTCCGGGCGCGGCCTGGCCGGGGTCCTTGCCGCCGCTGCACCCGCCCGCCGACAGCGCGAGCACGAGTCCCCACGCGCCCCAACCGCCCCTCACCAATCGCATGCCGCCTCCGACAGGAATGCATCCACCACGGCCTGGCGGTACTGGAAGTCACGGATGACGAGCTCCAGTTCGGCCTGCCGCAGGGCCCCGGCCGCGTCCACCAGCTCGAGGCTCGTTCCGGTGCCCACCTCGAAGCTGCGGCGGGTGAGCCGGTCATTCTCTTCCGCGAGTTTCCGCTGGCGGTCCGCCAGGTCGCGCGTCTCCTGGGTCACCTGCACGGCGCGCTTCGCCTGGGTCACTTCGATGACGATGTTGCGCTCGCGGCCGGTGACCTCCGCGCGGGCCTGCTCCAGCTGGCCGCGGGCCTGGCGCAGGCGGCCCTCGCGCGCGCCGCCATCCCAGAAGGGCAGCACCAGGCTGGCGCCGACGTTCCAGATGGGCACCTCCGCGAAGCCCGGGTTGACGGTGAGCGCGGTGGTGCTGCTGGTGAGGTCCAGGGTGGGCGCGTACAGGCGATACACCTCGCCGATGGCGCGCTCGGCCACCACCTGGCGCGAGCGGGCGGCGGCGATGTCCGGGCGGTTCTCCAGCTCCTCCAGCGTGCGGCAGGTGGCCTTCGCGCCCTGGAGCAGCGTGGTCAGCTCCAGGCCCGGCTTGAGGCCCACGGCGGACGGGGTGCCCAGGGCCAGGCCCAGGGACTCGCGCGCCTTGCGCAGGTCCTCGTCGCCGGTGACGACGTTGCGGCGGGCGATTTGTGCGTCCTGCTCCACGCGGACGACGTCCAGTCGGGTGCCCGCGCCCAGCTCGAAGCGGCGCTGCGCCAGGGCCAGCCGCTCCAGCGAGGTGCGCAGGTTGACGCGGTTGACCTCCGCCAGGCGCTCCGTGGAGGACACGGAGACGAGCGCCTGTGCGAGGCCGCGGGTGAGCTGCCGGCGCGTCTCCGCGAGCGACAGGCCGGCGGTGCGCCGCGACTCCTTGGCGCTGCCCAGGGCATAGAGGCTGGCCAGGTCCACCACGGGCACGTTGGCGGTGAGGATGCCCACGCCCAGCAGCTCCGTGGGTGTGAAGCTCCCGCCGCCCGTCACCGCGCCGCCCGTGCCGCCGCCGAAGGCGACGATGCCCGGGTTGAGGACGTTGTACTGCGCGGTCAGGTTGCCGGAGACGGAGGGCAGCAGGTTGGCGAGCGCGATGCGCCACGTGCCCGCGGCGACTTCAATCTGGCCCAGCGCTGCCTGGAGGTCGGGGGAGCGCTGGCGCAGGAGCGTGAGCGCTTCGTTCCAGGACTGGAGTTGTAGGGGCGCGGCGGGCGCGGGCGTGAGCAATGGATCCGACACGTTCGCCTGGAATGGCGGTGGCACCTCGGGGACGTCGTCCGGGTCCTGGGCCGACGGCGTGCGGGTCCGGTCGGGCTGCCGCGCGGGAGTCCGTGCGTTTGGCACGGCCGGTGTCCGCGCGGGCGCGTTCGGAGCCGGGGCACTCGGCGCGGCCGGAGGCTGCTCGGGTAGGTTCAGGACCGGGGCGTTCGTCGCGGGCGCGTTCGGAGCATGGGTGTTCGGTGTCGCGACGGAAGGCGTGGGCGGCGGAGGCGCGGGTGGAGCGCGCTGCGGTGGCGCGGTGTATTGCGCGAGGACGGGACGGAGGGGTCCGGAGCCGTGCTGTGCTGGCGCCTCACCGGGGATTCCGGTGGGAACCAGCAGGGCTGCGAACACGAGCGCGTTCATAAAGGGATGCTCCCCAGGTAGGGGCGAAGCCAGCCCCCGGCCACGGTTCGCGCCCCCCGGCGCTCCAGTGGACAACACAGCAGGGCGAGGTTGTGCTCAGCAGTCGATGAACGGACCTCGGGCCAGGAGCGGGAGGTCCGGGGTTGCCCTTACGGACGCAAGGGCGGGGAAGGTGGAGGGGCTCGTGGAGACATGGCGCGTCCTGACGGTGGCTGGGGCAAGGGAAGAGCCAACGTGCGTCGCGATCGCCGAGCGGGCGTCTGTCTTCAAGGGAGGGCGGGCGTTCAACACGCCACGGGTGGAGCCCCGCTACTCGTAGAACTTGCCCGCGAACAGGATGCTCGCGCACCGGTGCCAGGGATTGGCGGAGCGGTCCTGGTCCTGGGAGTCCTCGCCCCAGGAGGCGCCTCGTTCGAGGAACGCCCCGATGGTGCCGTTCTCCCATCCGAGGGGGCTCGGTGCGTGCGGAGCAGGAGGCCGACGGGCAGCCTCCGCGCGGTCCTCCTCGAAGTCCTCGCTCAACGCCTGGACGAAGCGCAGGAAGGACGCCTCGTCCGTGACCTCTTCCAGGAGTTGGTGCAGGTCATGGGCCATGGCGCACTCCGGTTCCAGCATCCGGGGCAGGCGCCTGGATGAACGGCAAGGGCACGGAGCCATCCGGTGGATCGAAGGACCGACCGACCTCCGAAGTGGGAACCAGGATGCCGGGCCCAGCATCCGTGGGCGCCATCGATTCATCCGGCTCTCCATCCCGAAGGCGGCGGAGGATCCGGCCATCGCTCCCGACCGCGTACTGCGCGCCCGAGTGCAGCGCGGGAACAGTCAGTCCACAGGCCCGGGGATCCTCATCGATCCGGACGAAGAGGATGCCTTGCCGCTGCATGACCCTGTACCGGTGTGACTCGCGCCGGTCGACGCAGGGTGTGTTGGCATCTTGTGGGCCCAGGAAATCGGCGGCGGCGACGTCGAGCGCATGCAGGACGGTGCCGCTCAGTTCGACCGCGCCTCTCTCCGCGCTCGCTTCCACGGCAGGCTGCTCGAAGAACCGGGGGAACTCGATGGACGCGTCATTCGTCCACGCATCACGCGTGGGCGTGGGCCGCAGGCAGCCCGCCAGGAGCAACGCTGCCGGAACCGCGCGCCACGCCACGCTCACGCCGCGCATCCTCATTGCGGCAACATGCCCAGCCGCTGCTTCGCGGACTTGTTCTGCGGATCGAACCGGAGCGCTTCCTCCAGCCGCTCGCGGCCCTTCGCCGGGTTGCCCTGCACCACGTAGAGGTCCGCCAGCCGCACCAGCACGTCCGCGTTGTAGGGCTGCAGGTCCAGCGCCTGTTCGAACTCACGCGTCGCCGTGGTCACGTCCCTGCGGCGCATGGCCAGCTGCCCCAGCATCACGTGCGGCTGCACCAGACCGCGCGTCTCCGGCTCCGTCGCCAGCGCCTGCAACGCCGGCATTCCCCTCGCGTCTCCGAACGCCGCCAGCGTCAACGCCGCGCCCTGCCGCACCCACAACGAGCCGTCCTTGAGCAGCGACGCCAGGTCGTCCGTCGCCTCGCGCGCGTTCGCCGCGCCCAGCCCGTCGATGATGTCCGAGCGCAACGTGCTGTCCGTCGTCCCCTTCAACGCCGCTCGCAGCGCCGGCACCGCGTCGTGCTTGAACCGGCGCGCCAGGAACTTCGCCGCCGCGCCCCTCAGCGTGCCCGCCTCCGCCGTGTCCGCCAGCACCGCCTCCAGCGCCCCACGGCTCTGCGCCGCCGTCTTCTCGTCGAACGCGTCCGCCAGCCGCAGCCGCCGCGCCTGCCGCGCCTCCGCCTTCGGCCACCACTTCACCAGCGCGTCCTGCATCGCGTCCGGCGTCTTCTTCTCATGACAGGTGTTGCACGCGTTGGGGATGTCATGGCGCGCCGTGTTCTGGGGCGCCGGCACGTCCAGCGCGTGGTCCGCGAAGTGGTCCAACACGCCCGACACCACCGGTGGCATGTGACACGCCAGGCAGTCCTGCGCCGCCGCGGCCTTGTGGTGCGTGTGCTGCTCTCCCTGCGCCACCACCTCCTGATGACAGCCCTGGCACGTGGACGCGTTCACCGACGTGCGCGCCGCCACCGGCTTCTGCTTGCGCACCTCGTTGGGCGCGTTCGCGTCGTGCGGCGCCGTGTGGCACGTCAGGCAGGTGGCCCCGCCCTTCAGGTGGCACTGGGACTGGATGAGCGCCTGGTACTCGAAGCTGGAGGTGCTGGGCCGCCCGTCCGCGAAGAAGTCCCCGGAGCGGTCGTTGCCCACCAGCAACACCATGGGCTGATAGCTCGCGTCGTAGCGCTGGCCGGGCAGGAAGTGGTGCTTCGCGTCCAGCATGGGGAACAACGTGCGGCGCGGCCCGTGGCACTGCGCGCACACCGCGAAGCCCTCCTCCTTCGACAGCTTCGCCGGCTGGATGATGTCCTCCGGCGCCTGCGACTCCGCGTGCTGCCCGCCGGGCCCGTGGCAGGACTCGCACGCGACGCCCGCGTCCGCGAACTTCGTCTCCCACTGGTGGCTCGCCCGGTCATAGCGCGCGTCCAGCCCCGTCACGTGGCAGTCCAGGCACGCGTGCTGCGCGCTGCGGCGGAAGTTCGTCCAGAAGAACGGGTGGTCCGGCGACAGCGCCCCCTGCTTCTTCTCCGAGTAGTCCACCCACTCGGCCTTGCCCGTGACGTGGAAGTACACCGGCATCACCTGCCAGCGGCCGTCCGGCAACAGGGTGATGGGGTCCTGCATCCGCTTGCCGCCCACCACCCACTGCACCGGCCACTCGCCCAGGTTCCCGTCCGCGCCCTTGGTGCGCATCAGGTACTGGCTCCCGTCCCGGCGCATCCACGCCTCGCTGGACTCGCCCTTGAAGTGCGTGCTCGCCGTGAACGTGCCCACCACGTACGGCTTCGTCGCCGGAGACAGCGCCCGCGCGTGCCAGTCGTGCTTCCAGCCCGTGTGCTGCTCCTCGTGGCAGTCCGCGCACACCTGCGAGCCCACGAAGTGATTCGGCTTCGCGGGCGGCGCCTCCACCGTCTTCACCGGCACGGGCGCGGCCACACTGCCCGCGTCCAGCGGGGTCTCCGGAGCCGGAGTCGGCGCCTGTGTCACCGGTGGGGACACGGAGGGCGTGGGCGCGGACGAAGAGCGCAGGAAGAAGAACAGGCCCGCCGCGAGGACCACCACCGCGAGGGCGACAAGGACAGGGCGAGAGGAGCGCATCCGGAAGGTGCCGCCCATGCTCCTCCCAAGCGCCGGGCCGCACAAGCGGCGCTCCGCGCAAGCCCTTCTCCTCCAGTGGACAATGACCTCCCAGGGAGGGCTGCGGTCCTGGCGAGCCCTGGATTAGGGTCTCCCTCCAAGCCAAGGGAGGCCGTGCCCATGCCCATGCGATCCGTGAATGGAACCCGGCTGTACTACGAGGACACTGGTGGTTCCGGGGACGTGGTCCTCTTCAGCCACGGGCTCCTCTGGAGCACCCGGCTGTTCGACCCGCAGGTGGAGGCCCTGCGCGGCCGCTTCCGCTGCATCGCGTACGACCACCGGGGGCAGGGCCAGAGCGACGTGCCGCCCGAGTCCGCCATCGACGTGGAGACGGTGTACGCGGACGCGGTGGCGCTCATCGAGTCCCTGGGCGTGGCGCCCGTCCACTTCGTGGGCCTGTCCATGGGCGGCTTCGTGGGCATGCGGCTCGCGGCGCGCCGGCCGGACCTGCTGCGCTCGCTGGTGCTCCTGGAGACGTCCGCGGACCCCGAGCCCATCGCCAACGTGCCGCGCTACACCGCGCTCAACCTCGTCGCCCGCTACGTGGGCCTGGCCCCCGTCGCGACCGCGGTGATGCGCATCATGTTCGGCGCGTCGTTCCTCTCCGACCCGGGCCGCGCGGAGGAGCGGGCGCTGTGGCGAACGCGCCTGACAGGCAACCGCCGCGACATCTACCGCGCCGTCAACGGCGTCATCAAACGCAAGGCCATCACGGAGGAGCTGCCGCGCATCCGCACGCCCACGCTCGTCATCGTGGGGGAAGAGGACCGTGCGACAGTGCCCGCCAAATCGGAGCGCATCCACTCGCTCATTCCCGGCTCCCATCTGGTGCGCCTGTCGCGCGGAGGCCATTCGTCCTCCGTGGAGGAGCCGGCGCTCGTCAACGCGGAGCTCGCCCCCTTCCTCACGCAGCACGCGTCCAACCAGGCCGCGCACGCGGGCTGACGCGCCGTTAACCAGCACTCCAGGAGGGTTTCCCCATGCCAGTCGCGAAATGGAACGGCACCGTGCTCGCGAAGAGCGACACCTACGAGACGGTGGAGGGCAACATCTACTTCCCGCCCGACAGCCTGGCGCGCGAGCACTTCAAGCCCAGCGCCACGCACACCACCTGCCCCTGGAAGGGCGAGGCGAGTTACTACTCGGTGGAGGTGGACGGGAAGACGAACGCCGACGCGGCCTGGTACTACCCGGAGCCCAAGCCGGCCGCGTCCAACATCCAGGGCCATGTGGCCTTCTGGAAGGGCGTGACGGTGGAGCGCTGACTCAGAAGCCGGTGAGGTACTTGCCCCAGCGCAGGCTGTTGCGCATCTGGGTGACGATGAAGGCGGGCACCCACTGGAGCAGGTTCGCCTCCGGCTGCACGTCGTAGCCGTTCCACAGGTCATCGTCGATGCGGTTGGGGTCCAGGACCGTGGGGGCGGGCGCGGGCGTGCCGCCGAAGCACTCGCCCCGGGCGAAGAAGAGGTTCCACAGCGTGGCGGCCTCCGCGTGGTCGTCCGCCATGAGGCGCGTGTCCACGCCCAGCAGCGAGCCCAGCAGCTTCCAGAAGGAGTACCAGCGCTGCTCGTTGTACTCGTAGCCCTTGTTCACCCACGCCTGCGCGACGACGTGGGAGAACGTCAGCAGCGTGAACGCGACCGCGCTCTGGTTGTAGCAACGGTCCCGCCCCGTGTGATGGGACTGGTAGTGGCTCAGCGCGACGTTGTGCATCTGCGCCAGTAGCAGCGTCGTGGCCAGGGTGCGCGTGCTGTAGATGCTGCCCCAGCCCATGTTCATGTTGCCGTAGAGGATGCGCAGCATGATCTGCGCCGTCTCGATGACCCGACGGGACACGACGGCTTTGATCTTGCTGTGCCGCCGCTGCTCGAACAGCGCGGACACGTCCTTGTGGTAGTACGTGGCCTTGAAGGACACGCCCGCCAGCTGGTTCACGGACGTGGCCTGGAAGAAGACGTAGAAGGCCTCGTCTCGCGCGGCCTCGAAGTCGCGGAGGAACTGCGCGGCGGACTGCGCGCCCGTCACCGCCGCGGTCGCATTGGCGTCGTGGTCGTAGAGCACCTTCGCGAGCCGGTGGTCGCTGTACGTGGTGCCCCAGAAGCCCGTGATGTCGGAGAAGGCCTTCAGCGCGGGCCGCCACCCCTGGAAGGCGGTCACGGTGCTGACATGCTTCGACCAGTGTGTCCGCAGCCCCTGCAGCAGCTCCGGCTCCGCCGCGTTCATGATGCTGAACAGGCTGTTGGCCGCGTTGAGCGGGTCGCCCAGGATGGCGTCCAGGTTCTGACCACGGAAGATGAAGGGCATGGGGCGGGCGCTCCGGCGGACGGCGTTCCCGGCGCAGTGTAGAGAACTGTTGAACCTGTAACAAACCGCCCGCCATGGAAAACCCGACACGTAGGGGATGTGACGGGGCACGTGGGGATGGGGCTTCGCGGGCGGACGCGAGCGGCGATGCTGGGGCCTTTCGCGGGGCGTGGCCCTGAGTGGAGGAGCGGAGCCTTGGCGACGGTGTCCCTGCAGGACGTGCGCAAGGTGTACCGGGGTGGGGTGGCGGCGGTGAAGGGCGTGACGCTGGACATCGCGGACGGCGAGTTCGTGTCGCTGGTGGGCCCGTCCGGGTGCGGCAAGTCCACGACGTTGAACCTCATCGCCGGGCTGGAGGAGCTGTCGGGCGGCGAGCTGCGCATCGACGGGCAGCGGGTGAACGACCTGTCGCCGCGCGAGCGGGACATCGCGATGGTGTTCCAGAGCTACGCGCTCTATCCGCACCTGGACGTGGCGGGGAACCTGGCGTTTCCGTTGAAGGTGGCGGGGATGGGGGCGAAGGACGTGGACGCGCGCGTGCGCGAGGTGTCCGGCGTGCTGGGGCTGGAGGCGCTGCTGGCGCGCCGGCCGAAGGAGCTGTCGGGCGGGCAGCGGCAGCGGGTGGCGCTGGGGCGCGCGTTGGTGCGCAGGCCCAAGGTGTTCCTCTTCGACGAGCCCCTGTCCAACCTGGACGCGGCGCTGCGCACGCAGATGCGCGGCGAAATCAAGAAGCTGCACGAACAGCTGAAGGCCACGTTCATCTACGTCACGCACGACCAGTCGGAGGCGATGACGCTGTCGGACCGCGTGGTGGTGATGAGCCAGGGCGAGGTGCAGCAGGTGGCCCCACCGCGCGAGCTGTATGACGCACCGGCGAACCTCTTCGTGGCGGGCTTCTTCGGCTCGCCGCGAATCAACCTGGTGAAGCCCCAGACGCTGGGTCTGTCCGAAGATGACGCGGTGCTGGGCCTGAGGCCTGAGCACCTCCAGGTGGGGCAGGGCGCCATGCCGGAGGACGCGCGCGAGGGTCGCGTGTACCTGGTGGAGCCCATGGGCGCGGAGGTCTGGGTGACGGTGGAGACAGGCGGCGAGCGCCTGGTGGCGCGGGCGCCCGGGGACTTCCGCGCCGCGAGCGGAGACACGGTGTGGCTGCGCCACGACGCGCGCTACCTGCGTCGGTTCGACGCGAAGACGGGGCGCGCGGTGTGAGTCACGGGCGGAGCCGCAGCCGGGCTTCCGCCAGGACGCAGCTGGCCTCACGCGCGACACGCGCATGGCGCGTCATCAGGGCTTCCTGGGATGCACGAGGCTGTGCCTCGAACAGGTCCCAGAGGTACTGCTCCTCCAGGACAGGGACGCGATACCCCAGCTCCTCGCCATAGCGACGCAACCGCTCCAGGGTGGCGAGCAGGTACTTCCAGTTGGTCAGCGGGCGCAGCAACAGCACCTCCCGTCGCTGGTGGGACTCGGATGCGAGGGAATGCACGTGCCCCCGCCACCGGCCTTCCTCGTACTCCACTCCGATGGCCGAGAGGCCCAGGTCGAACCTGGAAAGGCGCTCCTCCAGGCTCGCTGGCGTGCAGTCATGGGCCACTTCGAGTCGCTGCCCCGAAAACTGGAAGGTCGTCTGGAATGGAGGGTTGTCGTCCAGCAGCACGGCTCCGAGTGCTTCCAGGTGCAGCAGGAGCGCCTGCCGGTCCTGGAGGGTCGCTGGCCAGAGGTCCAGGTCATGAGGGGAACGACCATGGAGCAGTGTCTTGAACGCACCCCCGGCCAGGAAGAATCGACCTGGAAACGCGCGGGAGACAATCGGAGCGAGCTGGTCCCGAGCAAAGGCGATGACCGAGTCCGGCGCGAGAGGCGAGCACCTCATGCCGGATCCAGAAGGCGTGCACGCAACTCGCGTACGGTGACGCCCTGCTCGTCGATGACCTGGAGCGCGCCGTCCAACGTCTCCACGCGGGACTGTCCGTTGTAGAAGGGCTCCACGATGGCGAAACGCCGGGTGTAGAGCGCGTCTCCCGCGGCGTCGACGTGATGCCAGCCGCCTGCGTCCCGGGCACGCGCGAAGCCCTTGTGGAAGACATCCAGGTCCAGGAACCGGCGCGCGTTCAGGGGGTGCCCCTGCTTGTCGATGTGCAGGTGGAGACCCGAGGACTCCTGCACCACCGCGCAGCCGTCCCGGAAGTCTCCCGCGTAGGCATACCGTTCCAGGTAGGCCGCATCTCCCCGGCCGTCGATGTGGAAGTAGCGGCCGTCCTTCGCCCGGACCGGACAGCGTCCGTCCTGGAAGTTGCCGCACCACGCGTGGCGCCCTGGGGTGAGCTCCTGCCCATCCACTCGCAAGTGGAACGCACCCGCTGCATCCACGACCGCCGCGAGCCCTTCATAGAATCCAAACGTCCGGATGAAGCGGCGGGAAGAGAGCGCGTTCCCCCTCAAGTCGATGTGGAATGCTCCCGAGGCGTCCCTGACGGCCGCGAGCCCTGGCTCGTGAAAGGAAAGGACCTCGGTGAAGCGCGCGGCATAGAGCGGCTTGCCGTCCACGAGATGATGGGTCCTGTCAGGCGAGACCCGCGGATGGGAGCTGGGGTTCAAGGGGCCTCCTTCACCGGCTGACGCATGTTGCATCCACGGCACAGGGGATGGTCCTGATAGCCGTTCAGCAGCCGTTGATAGGCCGGGCCCGTCCACACCTCCTGGATGCCCACCGCGTTCAGGTTGCCCAGATTCCCGAGCGTTCGTCGTTCCTTGTCGGGAGCGCAGCAGGGGTCGAAGCGGCCCACGGCGCTCACCCATGCCTCCTTCCCCAGGAAGGGGCAGTGCGCGCCTGGCGCGAGGTCCGTGACGGCCTCCGCGCCCAGGGGGAGGATGTTCTCCAGGAGCACCTTGCTCCCATCTGGCCGACGGCACTCCTCCGCGACGGCATGGGCCTGCCGGACGGCCTCGTTCCAACGGTGGATCGCGGATGCGTCGCGCCTCATGGACAGGGGCTGGATGGCGGCGAAATGGGCCCAGAGGTGATGCCCCTTCACCCGGTCGACGCCCAGTCCCGCCGCGAGCCGCACGATGTCCGCCAGCTCGCCCACGTTCGACTCCAGGAAGGTGAGCTGGAGCGTGACCCGGCAGCGGTGGCCTCCCTGGTGGGCATGCGCATCACGCTCGGCCAGGAACTGGCGGAGGTTCTCCAGGACCTGCTCCCAGCGCGTCCCTGGCATCACCGTTTCGTGGGTCTGCTTCGTGGCCCCATTCCAGGACACCTTCACGTCGGAGGTGATGGGGACCAGTCTGCGTGCCCACGCGCGTGCTCCGCGCCTGGGAAACGTCCCGTTGGTGGTGAGGTTCAGCCACACCCCGTGCGCCATGCACAGGTCGATGATGTCGTCGAAGTGGGGATAGAGCAGCGGCTCTCCCATGGTGGACGGAATCACCTCCCGCAGGGGCGTGCCATCACTGTCCTCCATGACCCTTCGCAGGAGCTCGAGGGGCATGCGGCGCTTCGGCTGGCCCGCTTCCCTGCGCAGCCGCTGGGTGTCGCTGTGGGGCGAGTGGTCCTCGCACATGATGCAGTGCAGGTTGCAGTCGTCGGGGTTGGTGTCGAAGGTGATTCGCCAGGGGCCGGGCCGGGTGGCAGGACGGCGGGCACGGTGTTCCCGGATGGCGCGTGCGTAGAGCGCCTCCACGGCCTCCACATGGGCTTGCATCCCCTGCACGTCGCCGCTTTCGCCCCAGAGGTGCCCACGGCTGCCCAGGCGCACCGCCAGGTCCGGGGCATCCACGAGCTGCTGCATGGCCTGGGCAAGCGACCCGGGGTCGCGGTGGGTGAAGAGCACGCCATTTTCTCCATCCCGGACGTACTCGCGCATCCCTCCTGCATCCGCGGTGATGACAGGCACCCGCGCCTGGAGCGCCTCGTGGATGACCAGCGGAGAGTTCTCCACCCAGATGGAGGGCACGACGATGGCATCCACGTGGTTGAAGACATCCGGAACGATGTCCGCGTTGCGGTACTCGGGAAGCCACTCCACGCGCGTGCCGGCATCTCCCGGGAGGGCGCGGGCCATGGCCTTGAGCGTCTCCGTGTGTTCGCCGCGAGGCCGGCCCCAGATTTTCAGCCGGGCCTTGCCGCGCACCTGCCCGAAGGCCTGGATGAGATGGTGGATGCCCTTGGCCGGGATGTGGGTGCCGATGTAGCCGAAGACGACGTCGGGTTCGGGCGTTCGCTGCCGGTGGCGCAGTCGCTCCAGGTCGAAGCCGTAATCCAGATACACCGCCTTGTTGGCGGGCAGCCCGAAGTCCCGCTGGAAACGCTCCAGCAGGTAGCGCGAGGGAGCGATGAAGAGGTCCACGTGCTCCATCATCCGGCGCACATGCTCCATCCGGTCGCGCACCCACTGACTCCAGTGCGCGACGTCCTGCTCCCGCGTTTCGGGGCCTCCAGAGAAGTAGCGCGCGTAGCAGCGCTCCGCGCACTTCCGGTCCTCCTGGCCTGAACATGCGGACCAGGGCTCGCTCCCAGGTACGGAATGCATCTGCATGAACTGCCCCCGGGGACACATGAGCCAGTAGTCGTGCAGGGTGAAGACGATGGGGATTCCACGGGCCGCGCCTACCTCCAGCAGGGACGTGGACAGGTGGTTCAGATGGCCCACGTGGATGACGTGGGGACGGAAGCCGTCCAGCACCTCCTCGAAGCGTTGATCCACCCCTTCATGCCGGTAGCGGTCACGACTGTTGGGGAGGTTGACCAGGTGCAGCAGGACACGTGGGTCGTCCGGATCGCGCTCCTGCGTCAGCGCGTAGTCTGGGAGGAACGGGTCCTCGCGGCGGGTGAAGACCTGGACCTCGTGCCGGCTCGACAGGCCTTGTGAAAGTGCCTGGGTATACACCTCCGAGCCTGCGTTGAAGCGCATGGGATAGCCATGGATGACCTGAAGGACTCGCATGAGAGGGCCCGGGCGTCATGGCTCCTGGCCACGACACTGGTTGAAATGAGAGGGTGTGGAACGCCGCGACACGGCTCCGCCCACATGCGCGAAGCCGTGTCTCCATGTGGGTGGCTGGATCTCTACTTCAACGCGGGCGTGGCGGGCGCGGGAGCCTGAGGCTTCTGGGTATCCACTTCCTCTTCGGAGGGACGACCTTCTTCGCCACGAGACTGCCAGTACGCGTCATGCTCGGAATTGAGCTGACGCGAACGGTTATCGATATCTGCCTGCGAGGGTTGGTACTGCTTCGAAGACCTGCTCATGGGCATCTCCAGTGTCGGATTTGCCGGCGGTGCTCGTGGTCATGCCGGATTCAACGGCCAACCAAGCCTCCGTCCAGACGGACGGCCACGGACCCACGTGGAAATTCCTGGCCAGTTGGGGTTCTGCGGGCTGCATCAAAACCATACACAGGCGGGTCGCGCATCGCAACCCGCCTTGGGGTGGGTGTGAGGAATTGGGCGGGGAGGTTGTCAGGCGTAGACCTGTTCGCTCTCCACGACCGGTTCCAGCCGGCGCTGGAGGGCGGCGAGCCGGTCGTAGCGCTGGTGCAGCGCTTCCTTGAGCTCGCGTTGTTCCGCGTGGGCGATTTCATCCAGCAGCGTGTTCAGTGCGGAATCCACTGCGTCCTTCAACACGCGCGATTCGTCGTTCGACAGTTCCAGCAGCATGGGGGCCTCCTTGAGGCAACGTTAGGCACCGCGCGACGGGGCCGCGCGCAGGGCAGGCACACAGGCGTGGAAGAAGGCGGCCCGAGGGCCCACCGGGCTGCCTGTCACATCGCGCACGGCGGCGGGAGCGACCCCACTCTTGGTGAGGACCCCATGAGCGCGAGGAGCGACGCGATGATTCACGCGGGAGAGGTTCGCGAAGGCATGTCGGTGCGCACCGCCGACGGACAGCGGCTGGGCCGGGTGGCGGGCGTGGGCGACACGCACTTCGAACTGGAGCAGGGGGTGGTGCCCATTCCCCGGCGCGACTACCTGGTCGAGTACAGCGACGTGGAGGCCGTGAGCGGGGATGAAGTCCTGCTCAAGCCGGCGGACCACTCGCAGCTCACGCTGGAGGAGGACGACGACGGCGGAGCCCTGCCGCCGCGCCACAGCGAGGGCCTGGAAGCGGAGCCCGCGAACGACCCCGTGGGTCCCATGAGGCACTGATGCGGAAGGGCCCGGCGCGCCTCCGGGACTTCGGGATTTCCAACCCGGAGGGCAGGGCAAGACCCTGGAATCACAGGGTCTTGCAGGAGCCTGGGTGTCAGACCGGCGGGTTAAACGGACCCCTCGACCAGACGTCCCGGTGGGGCCATGCGACGGTTTTCGACTTCTTGCGTCACGATGCTGTGGTTGGGAGTGGTGTTCGCGTGCGGGCCCGCGCCGCGCGCCGATGCGGGCGGCGTGGAGGCGCCGGTGCCGGGCGTGTTGTCCACGCCGAGGCGGCTGTTGCCCTACCTCGCGTTGGACGACGGGAGGGTGCTGGCGGCGGGAGGGCATGACGGCAACCGCACGCTGGGCAGCTGCGAGGTCTTCGACCCGGAAACAGGGCACTGGAGGTCCACGGGAGCGCTGCGCACGGCGCGGCGCAACCACGCGGCGGTGCGGCTGCTGGATGGGCGCGTGCTGGCGGTGGGCGGCTCCAACGGCGTGACGGTGGGCGCGCTGGCGAGCGCGGAGCTGTACGCGCCGGACACGGGCGTGTGGACGCAGGCGTCGCCCATGAGCGAGGCGCGCAACGACCCCGCGGTGGTGGTGTTGCCGGACGGGCGCGTGCTGGTGGTGGGCGGCACCACGACGCAGGCGGCGAGGACGGCGGAGGTGTACGTGCCGGAGCGCAACGCCTGGGAGTTGGTGGAGGCGCCGGCGGTGCCGCGCGAGCACCACGCGGCGCTGCTGACCGCGGAGGGCGCGGTGCTGGTGGTGGGCGGCGAGCACTCCTCACGAGGCACACTGGACTCCGCGGAGCGCTTCGATCCGGCGAAGGGCCTCTGGACGCAGGCGCCCACGCTGCATGAGCCGCGAGGCGAAGCCGGAGCGCTGTGGCTGCGCCGGGGCACGGTGCTGGTGGTGGGCGGAGTGAACGAACTGGGCACCCTGGCCACGAGCGAGGAGTACGTCCCCGCTCCCGCCGTGGCCCAGGTCACTCCGGGAGAGTAGGCCCGGCTTCGTTCATGAACGGGGGATGTCCGGGACTGGAGGGCGAGGCCGATTCGAGAAGCGTGGCAGCTGCAGTTCTGCTGAGCTTCCGCGCATGACCTCTGGCCCTCCGCACCACGCGTCCATCAGCGGCCCCGTGGCCGACGACTACTGGTCCTTCGAGGATGACCACGGACACCAGCACGTCTCCCGCGTCACCCTGGGCCGGCCCGCGCCCATCCCCCAGGATGCCAACGGAGATTGGTACTGCCCGCTGATCATCGGCCACGCGGTGCCCATCACCGTCAGCATGGTGGGCGTCGGTCCCGTGGATGCCCTGCTCAACGCCGCGCGGTTCGTCCGCGAGCACTTCCACGAGCTGCGCAAGGTCAGCCCCCGCGCCACGCCCCCAGGCTCCACGGATTCGAAGTGAAGCCAGGACAGTGTGTCTGGCTTTTCCGCGAATGACTGACAACGGCGGTTCCTGACGGCCTTTTTGCGCCGCGCGGCGCGACAGGGCGCGTGACAGACTGCGCGCCCATGCGCTCCTGGAAACACTTGCTCGTCGTCCCGCTCGTCTGTTCCTCCGCCTGCGCCACCGCGCCCGCCGCCCCCTCGAAGCCCGAGGTCCCGGTTGCGGCCGCTCCGGCCGCTCCGGCTGCTCCCGCCGCCCCGGTGCGCCCCTTCGGCACGCTGCGCGAACAGTCCGTGCGCCAGCAGGCGTGGCTCAAGGAACGGCTGGAGACCGGCGTGCCCCAGCTCATGCGCAAGTACGGCGTGCGCATGTGGGTCGTCCCCATGCGCGAGTACAACGAGGATCCCGTCTTCAAGGCGCTCGTCTCCCCCACCACCTTCGCCGCCCGCCGCCGCACCATCTACGTCTTCTTCGACCGCGGCGCGGACAAGGGCGTGGAGCGGCTGGCGCTCGGCGGCAGCACCCAGGGCGGCCTCTATGAAGCCCGCCGCGCTCCCATGATGGTCGACCGCGGCGGCTCGCAGCGCGCCGCGGAGCTCCTGGGCCCCGAACAGTGGCTGCTCCTCAAGCAGGTCGTGGAGGAGCGCAAGCCGGACTCCATCGCCATCGACGTGTCCCCCGCCATCGCCTTCGCGGACGGCCTCACCCACGGCGAATACGAAGGCATGGCCCAGGCCCTGGGCCCCACCTGGGCGAAGCGCCTCAAGCCCGCCGGCGGCCTGCCCCTGGACGTGCTCGGCTGGCGCAGTGCTGACGAGGTCCGCTTCTACGCCGACCTCCAGAAGTACGCCTGGAACCTCATCCAGACCGCCTTCTCCAACGCCGTCATCACCCCCGGCACCACCACCACCCAGGACGTGGAGTGGTGGATGCGCCAGCGCCTGGCCGATGAAGGCCTGGACACCTGGTTCCAGCCGGACGTGGACGTGCAGCGCCAGGGCGCCACCGACGAACAGCTGGGCGACAGCCCCGTCATCCAGCGCGGCGACGTGCTCCACTGTGACTTCGGCGTCACCGCGCTCCGCCTCAACACCGACACCCAGCACATGGGCTACGTGCTGCGCGACGGCGAGACGGACGCGCCCGAAGGCCTCAAGGCCGCGCTCAAGGCGTCCAACCGGCTCCAGGACATCGTCACCGGTGAAATCAAGCCGGGCCGCACCGGCAACGAAGTCCTGCGCGCCTCGCTCGCGCGCATGAAGTCCGAAGGCATCAACGGCAGCGTGTACTCACACCCCATTGGCCTGCACGGCCACGGCGCCGGCCCCATGATTGGCATGTGGGACCGCCAGGAGGGCGTGCCCGGCAACGGCGAGCACAAGGTGATGCCGGACTCCTGGTTCTCCATCGAGCTTCAGGCCACCAGCCCCGTGCCGGAGTGGAAGGACCAGCCCGTGCGCTCCGCCCAGGAGGAGGACGTCGTCGTGGACTCGCAGGGCGCCGTGCACTGGGCCTTCCAGCGTCAGACGTCCTTCCACCTGGTGCGCTGAAGGCCTACTTCGCCGCGCCCGTCATGGACTTGAGCAGCGTCACCAGCGCCTGCTTCTCCTCGCTGCTCAGGTCCAGCTTGACGATGGTCTCCGTGCGCACGCCAGCGAAGGTGCCGGCCGGGTCGCCGCCCTCGTTGTAGAAGTCGACCACGTCCTCCAGCGTCTTCTCCGCGCCGGTGTGCATGTACGGCGCGCTCAGCGCCACGTTGCGCAGCGTGGGCGTGCGGAACGCGCCCTCCACCTCCGTGGGCTTGCTCTGCGCCTGCGCCTTCAGCGTGGACAACCGCGCCGCGTCGATGCCCGACGGCGCGTCGCTGTAGGGGCCCGCGGCGTTGAGCGGCCAGGACACCAGCGTGTCCACCACGTCCGCCTGCCCGCGCCGCCCCGCGCCCGTGTCCTTCAACCCCAGGTTGTGGAACTTGTCGTCCGACAGCGAGCGGCCCTTGTGGCACACCACGCACTGGCCCTTGCGCACGAACGTCTTCAGGCCCAGGTACGCCGGGTCCTTCTCCTGCGTGCCCGCCTCCACCGCCTGCAGGAAGCGACGCACGTCCGCGTCGAAGGGCGCGTCGGTGCGGTTGAGCGTGCGCTGGTACGCCGCCAGCACCTTGCCCAGGTTCGCCATCAGCCGGTCGGAATCCGACTCGTCCGCGGGGGCCTTGCCGAACAGCTGCGTGTACCCCGCCGTGTACGAGGGCTCCTCGGACAGCCGCGTGCGCACCACCGTCGCGTCCGAGTCCATCTCGATGGGGTTCGTCAGCGGCAGCACCGCCTGCGACCAGAGCCGGTCCGCCCGTCCGTCCCACATGAACCAGCGGCTGTAGCCCACGTTCAACAGGCTGGGCGGGTTTCGCTCGGACTGGTGGCCTCCGCAGCCCTCCGCCGTCGCCGTCTCCACCGTGTAGGACTCACCCGCGTGGCAGCTCTTGCAGGACACCGTCCCGCAGCGCGACAGCTTCGGGTCCTCGAACAGCCGCTGCCCCAGTGACGCCGCGTCCGGGTTGTCCGCCCACTTGTTGGTGGGGTCGGCCTCCGGCTTCACGCTCTGCGTGTGCAGGGCGCTCAGCTGGTCCAGCTCGTCTTCGGTCGGAAAGGGCACTTCGGATTCGCAACCCGCCCCCAGCAGGGCCAGGGCGAGCACGGCGGTACGCGGACGGAAACCAGTCATGGGCCGATGCAGCTTCGCGCCCTTGTGTTCAGCAATCAATGGTTCCTGTCCCCCCGCCGGGCATGCGGCCATCCACGCACGAAGGCCGGGGACCCCTTTCGAGGGCTTGCCCCGGCCTTCACGGCGTGAAGCACTTCAACGGGACTTCGGGAGCGCTACTCGCAGGCCAGCTTGAAGCTCACCACCGGCGCCGAGAATTTGGCGATCTTCATCTTCGTGGGGCCCGGGGTGACCGTGGGCGCCGCGCCGTTGGCGCACTTGAGGCCCGCGTCCAGCACCAGCTCCACGTTCAGCTCCTTGTCCTCCGGCAGCGCGCTGACGTTGTAGCTGCAACGGTTGTTGCGGCTCTGCTTCACCTCGCCCCGGCCCAGCGCCACGGCGTCACCCTCCGTCACCTTCACCCCGACCGACGTGCACGGATCACCCTGCAGGCCGCTCGCGGGGTACGCGACGCTGCCCGTGACCGTGGCGTTGCCCGCGCGACCCGAGGCCGCCGCGCCGCTCGAAGAGGCGCAACCCGTGGCGGCAACGACGAGGGCGGCAACAGCAATTCGAAACATGGATATCCTCAATTCAAGAATGAGATGTTTTTCGCGCCGGGTTGGCCGCCTTCCCGGCAGCCATTGGCGCGCGCCACGTACAATCCCGGCGCGCATTCATTCCACGCAGCAGCGCATTCTCGATTTCATCACTCGGAGCATTTTTGGGTTCCCCAACAGCCACGCTCCGCGTCCGTGATGCGCTGCTTACGTCTCCCATGAATTGAGAAGTGGGTGCGTCACGGCAGCCGTTGCAGGGCGTCTCGCGCGCGCACCAGGCCGTGGCCGAACACGGGGTCCCGGCCCGCGATGCCCAGGTCGCGCGCGGAGGACTCCAGGGCGTCGCGCACCTGTTGGGGCGTGAGCTCCGGCCGGGCGCTCCAGAGCAGCGCGGCCACGCCGCTCACGTAGGGCGCGGCCATGGAGGTGCCGGAGACGTGGGTGTAGTCCACCGGAATCAGTGACAGCCGCGCGTCCGCGCCCAGCCGCTCGCGCAGCACGGTGCTGGCCGCCTGGTTGACGCTGACGGCGGGGGCCCAGCGGCCGATGCGGGGCAGGGAGAGGATGTCCACCGCACCGCCCGCGGGGGCGTCGTCGGAGCCGAAGACGACGGCGCGCGCGCCCTGCATCATCACGTTGGCCATGGCCTCGGACACCGGCACCGCGCCCGGCCGCACGTAGGCGACGAAGCCGTCACAGGTGGCGCCCAGACACGCGGCCAGGGAATCCCCCAGGCCGCAGTCCACCAGCCGCCCCGCGGTGTCACCCGTGGGCGAGTACAGGAGCGAGCGCGACATGGGGGACGTGTCGTCCAGGGACATCTCCGCGAAGGCGCCCAGGCCCCGGGGGAAGGTGGACAGCACGTCCACGCCGGGCGCCACCAGCGCGAGGTCCGCGCCCATGTTGGAGAAGCTCGCGCGCCGCTCGTTCGCGTCCACCGCGCCCACCGCGAGCACGGACGGGTCGGACGCGGGGTACAGCACCGGGCCGCCCTGGTTGCCCGCGGCCGCCACCACCAGCAGGCCGTGATCCGCCAGCGCGCGGAACGCCTCCACCGTGCTGCGCGTGGGGTTGCCACCGCCCAGCGACAGCGACACGACGCGCGCGCCCTGGGACTCGCACCACTCCATGGCGGAGAGGACCACGCTCATCTGCGTCTGCCCGGACAGGTCCAGAACGCGGGCGATGAGCAGCGACGCTTTGGGAGCCACGCCCACCATGCCGCCCGGCGCGCCCCGGGGGCCGGTGTCGCCGCCCTGGCCCATGCGCGCCGCGATGATGCCCGCCACGTGCGTGCCGTGGCCCTGGCCCCACTGGCCCTGGGGGCCGCGGTCATTGGCGTCGTCGTCTTCATCCAGGAGGTCATGGCTTCCCGCCACCGCGCCCTGGAACTCCGGGTGGTCCATGTCCAGGCCGCTGTCGATGACGCACACCCGCACGCCCTCGCCCGTGGGCGCGCCCACGTCCAGCACGCCGTCCCGGTCCGCGTCCCACACGTCCGGGGCCTGCACCAGGTGCAGGCCCTCGGTGTACTCGTCCCCCGGCATGGGCGTGACGGCCGTCACCTGGCGCGGCAGCGGCGCGAGCAGCACGGGCGTCAGGCCCTGGGCGACCCAGATCTGGTCCGCCTCGATGCTCTCCACCAGGGGGCTGCGCTCCAGCAGGAGCCGCTCCTGGGGCGACACGCGCGCGGCCACCGCGGGGATGTTGCGGTAGACGGCGCCCACCTTCGCGCCGGTGCTCGCCGTGAAGCTGGCGCCGGACGCCGTGACGCTCGAGGCCTGGGTGCGGTCTCCCCGGCGGAAGCGGATGATGACCGGCTCGCGCCCGTCATCCTGCACCCGGGAGGGCAGGTTTCCATCCAGCCCCTGGCGGACCGTCATCCCTCCGGCGACGACGCCCGGGCACACCTGGCCCTGCGCGGAGGTGCGTGGGGACGACTCCGGCGCACATGCGGCCAGCGCCAGCAATCCGACGAATGTCCAATGCCTCATGATGCGACTCCTTCCAAGCAGGACGCCCCTCCTGAGGGCGGTCCCCCTACATGGCGGAGGACCGGGAGGTGCCCGCCCCCCTCACAGAGGAAGGAAGCGGCGTGCTGCGATGAGGGAACGCATCCCCAGGCTGACTCGCATCGTCTCCAGGCCCCGGGTGCATCCCGGACGTGCGCGGGTGCACAACAGACCTGTTGTCAGTCGGAACACAGGCTCGGGAATTCCGTTGGCCCCGGGACTTTCTCTTTTTCGCGCCGGGGGTGTCCGAAGGCTGGCAAGGAGGGGTGGCGCGACGTGCGCGGCTTGATTCCATGGGGGAGTCCATGCTGCGCTCCGGAGCCGAAGCCATGAGCACCGCACCCACAGAGTCCCCCCGTTTCTTCGGGCGCTATGAGCTCGTCCACCTCCTGGGCCAGGGCGGCATGGGAGAGGTGTACCTGGCGAAGCTGTCCGGGGCGGCGGGCTTCGAAAAGCCCTGCATCGTGAAGACCATCCTGCCGGGGCTGGTGAAGGACCGGCAGTTCCTGGACCGGTTCCACCACGAGGCCAAGGTGCTGGTGCACCTGGTCCACTCCTCCATCGCCCAGGTGTACGACATGGGCGAGGCGGACGGCACCTACTACATGGCCCTGGAGTACGTGGCGGGCGTGGACCTGGGCTATCTGCTGGAGCAGGCCCGGGTGCAGGGGCGGGCGGTGCCGGCGCCGGTGGCGCTCTACATCGGCCAGCGCATGGCGGAGGGCCTGGGGTACGCGCACCGCAAGACGGGCACGGACGGCGAGCCCCTGGGCATCGTCCACCGCGACGTGTCCCCGCACAACGTGATGGTGTCGTACGAGGGCGAGGTGAAGGTCATCGACTTCGGCCTCGCGAAGTCCACCGCGCGCAGCAAGTACACGCTGCCGTCCACGGTGATGGGGAAGCTGGGCTACATGTCCCCGGAGCAGGTCCGCGCCGAGCCGCTGGACCATCGCAGCGACATCTACTCCTGCGCGGTGGTGGTGTGGGAGATGCTGGCGGGCCGTGGGCTGGTTCCCCACGGCACCGTGGGCGAGATGATGGCGGCGATGTCGCATCCGGTGGTGCCGCCGCTGACGGACTTCCGTCCGGACGTGGAGACGTCGCTGGAAGCCGTGCTGCGCCGCGCGCTGGCGCCGTCGCCGACGGACCGGTACGGGCGGGCGGATGAGTTCGCGCGGGCGCTCAACGCGGAGCTGCTGCGCTCGGGGAATCCCATTGGAGCGGAGGAGGCGGGCGAGTTCGTGCGCGCGCTCTGCCCGGAGGCCTTCGCCGAGCAGCGCAAGCTGACGTCCAGCGTGCACGGGGAGCGGAGAACGCCGTCGCCCGCGCCCCGGGGCGGTTCGGGCACGGGGCTGTACGGCGGTTCCGGCAGTGGCTCGGCGGATGTCCAGGCCACGGCGCCGGGGACCGGCGAGGAGTCCGCCGGGAACAGGCCCAACACCGGGCGCATCGACGTGGATGGGCCAGGGCTCGGGCCGGGGGGCACGTTCGTGTCCCATCCCTCGGGCTCTGGCGGCGTGGCGCCGAGCACGTCGGGCTCAGGCGGTGTGGCCCTGCCCACGTCGGGTTCGGGAGGCGTGCGGAGCACGTCGGGCTCCGGTGGGGTGGCGCGGGGCACGTCGGGCTCTGGTGATGTGGCGCGCGGCACGACGGGTTCCGGTGGCGTGGCGCGGAGCACCGACGAGGTGGACGCGGCCGCGCTGGGCGCCACGGCGGTGCACCTGGCCGCCGCGCCGTCCCAGGGCGCCGGGGTGGCGGGCACCTCCGGACAGCTGCCGGCGCAGACCGGGTCTCGCAGGCCGGTGGCGCGGATCGCCGTGGCGGCGCTGCTGCTGGTGGGCGCCTCCGTGGGCATCACCGCCTACGTGCTGCGCCCGAATACGGCCGAGCAGCCCGTGGCACCCCAGACGCTTCCGCCGTCCGAGCCGGTCGTGGCCGCCGCGCCCCCGAAGGTGGAGGAGCCGCTCCCCGCGGTGACGCCGCCCGAGGAGCCCCCTCCCGAGGCGGCGGTGGACGCGGGCGCGGGGGAGCCGGAGGCGAAGCCCGGGCCGGTGGTGAAGGCTCCGCCCGAGGTGAAGCCCGTCCCCGGACCGAAGCGGCCCGCGACGCCCCAGGTCGAGATGGTGCCCGCTCATCTGACCGTGGCGAAGATTGGCGAAACGGGCGGCGGCCAGCGCATGGTGGACGCGACAGTGCCCAAGGGCACCAACGCGGGCTCCGTGTTCAAGGTGGTGGGCCCTCCGCAGCGGGGGACCCGCAAGCGTCCGGTGCTGGGGACGGCGACCGTGGTGTCCATCCAACCGAACCGCGAGCGCATGAACGTGCGGCTGGACGCGGATGCGGATGCGGCGAAGGAGCCGCGCTTCCTGCTGCTGAGCGGGCGCCCGTCGGGGCCAACGCTGCCCACGCCCGTGGCCGAGTCCCCGCCGGCCGCGCCGCCCACGCCCGAGCCGAAGCCCGTGGAGCGCTCGCGCCTCCTGGGACAGGCGGAGATCGACGGCATCCTGGGGAGCAGCTTCAACAGCACCCTCTATGTGATCAGCTCCGACACCCGGACCTGGCACAACTGCTCCATCGTCCTGAGCGGACGGAGGGGGGCGCGGATGGCGCGGCTGGAGCCCTACCAGACGCACACGGTCAAGGTGGAGGAGCGCTACTTCAAGGTGAGCGAGAAGCTGCCCGCCGTGCCGGAGAAGGCCGTGTGGGTGAACTGCGACGAGGGCGAGGACACCTTCGCGCTGCGCAAGCGCTGAGGCGCGAGGACGCGAGCCTCCGTCGGCTCGCGTGACGTCTCAGGGCCCCAGCCGCGTGGCGGCCACGGGGCACTCGTTGCGCAGGAACTCCGAGACCTCCGTGTCGCCGCCGTTCGCGTTGCGCACCGCGCGGGACAGGGACGCGCGGCACTGCCAGGTGGCCTCGCGCGTGCCGTGGCAGCAGTGCCACCCGGTCAGCGTGCGGTCCAGGTACTGGAGCATCTCCTGGCGCGTGGGCGTGACGATGCTCCACACCGCGCCCGCCAGCAGCACCAGCCCCACGAGCGGCAGCGGCAGGCTCCGCGCCCAGCCACGAATCCCGCCCGGAATCACGGCCGCGTGCACGCCCAGCTGCGCATCCAGCGGCCGGTGTTGCAGCACCACCTGCAGCAGCAGCTCCACCGGCGCGGTGAGCGCGCGCAACAGCCCCGCGCCCAGGCCGGGCGCCCGTCCTTCCGCCCGCTCCAGCTTCAGTCCCAGGGCGTGACGGCCCGGGCTGAGCCCCGTCAGCCCGCCCACGCAGGACAGCACCACCCAGGCGACCCCCATGGCGAACCCCAGCAGCGCCGGCGTGGACACCCACTCCGCCGCGCGCACCGCCCCCCAACCCACGAGCGCCGCGCCCGTGAGGTCCAATGCATCCGCCACCCAGAGCCGGTTCTGGAACCGGGCCTCGGTGGGCGGAGTGTCCATGGAGAACAACGTCCCGTCGCTCATCAGCCTCTCTCGTGTACGAGCGGGGCGCGAGCATAGGCGGCCCGCCGCGTACAGGCGCGCTTCAAAACGTCGGGCCCGGGGGTGTCACTACAGATCCAGCACCAACCGCTTGGACCGGGCACGTGACACGCAGACCAGCATTCGCGCATTTCCCGCGGGCTCTTGCTGGAAGAACGTGTCACGGTGGTCCGGAGTGCCCTCGCACACGCGGGTGACGCAGGTGCCGCAGGAGCCCGCCTCACAGTCGCTCTCCACCTTCACGCCGTGGGTGCGCAGCACGTTGAGCACGCTCTTGCCGGCCGGCACGCGCAGCACCTGGCCGGTGCTCTTGAGCGACACCTCGAAGTCCTCCTCCGGGGTCGCGTGGGTGGCGGACGTGCCCTCCGCGGTGAAGGCCTCGAAGTGCACCTTCTCCCAGGGCCACTTGTGCAGCGTGGCCGCCTCGCGAACGGCCTTCATCAGGCCCGCCGGACCGCAGCAGTACAGCCGGGTGCCCGGGCCGCGCGTCGCGAGCAGCGCCCGCACGTCCAGCCCCTTGGAGGGGTCACCCCCGTCGTGGTGCACGTGCACGCGGCCCGCGAAGGACGGCGTGGACAACAGTTCCAGGAAGGCGGTGCGGTCCGCTTCGCGCGTGCAGTAGTGCAGCACCCACTCCGCGCCGGTGCGCTCCAGCAGGCGCGCCATGGCCAGGAGCGGCGTGATGCCGATGCCGCCCGCGATGAGAACGTAGCTGCGTCCGTACAGGAGGGGGAAGTCGTTGAGGGGCTCGCTCACGGTGAGCACGTCGCCCTCGTGGACGTTCTCGTGCATCGCCTTGGAGCCGCCGCGGCCGTTGGCGTCGCGCTGCACGGCGATGACGTAGCGGTGCGACTCGCTCGGGTCGTTGCAGAGCGAGTACTGGCGCATGCCGTCGAGGCCCGGCACCTGCACGTCCAGGTGTGCGCCGGCTTCGAACTCGGGCAGGGGGCTGCCGTCCTGGGAGACGAGCTCGTAGGACTGGATGCCCTCCGCTTCACGGGTGATGCGCGCCACCCGGAGGCGCAGCGTGTTCGTCGTCACGGTATTGCCCCTGTTCCCTTGCCCGCCGCCCGCGCGAGACCGATCTGGCCGCGCACGGTGTGCATTCCCGCGCCGCCCGGGGAGTGGGGCCGGGTGCGGTTTTCCGACCGATACCGGACAGAAGGCGCATGCCGCCCGGCTGCCCTCCGTGCGGGCACGGCGGCCAGGGGGACGGGGGTAGGCGCGGCCGTGAATCCATCCCCACCCTTCACCCCGTGCCGCGCTGCGCCAGGGCCTGTCTGGGCCCGAGCGGCTTCGCGATGGGGGAGGCGCGGCCCCCGATTCGACGCAAAGGGAGACGGCCCATGGATGCCATCACGTTGCTGAAGGCGGACCACAAGACGGTGGAGCAGCTGTTCCGCAAGTTCGAGAAGGCGGGCGACCACGCGCTGGCGCACAAGCGCAAGCTGGTGGACGAGATGGTGCGCGAGCTGTCCATCCACGCCGCCATCGAGGAGCAGGTCTTCTACCCGGCGGTGCGCGCGCGTTCGGAGGACCTGTCGCCGGACGTGCTGCGAGCGCTGGAGGAGCACCACGTGGTGAAGTGGGTGCTGTCGGAGCTGGACACGCTGCCGCCGGAGTCCGAGCGCTTCGACGCGAAGGTGCACGTGTTGATGGAGAGCGTGCGCGCGCACGTCACGGAGGAGGAGCAGTACCTCTTCCCGGAGGTGAAGAAGGCCTTCAAGCCGCAGGAGCTGCGGCAGGTGGGCGAGGCGCTGGTGCTGGCGAAGAAGGGCGCGCCCACGCACCCGCATCCCGCCGCGCCGGACACCCCGCCGGGCAACCTGCTGACGGGCGCGGTGGCGGCGGTGATGGACATGGGGCGGGACGCGCTGCGCGTCGCGCGCCGCAAGGCCGTCACGCAGGTGCGCAGGTCCGCGCCGCGTCCGCTGCGAAAGCCATTGGAGTCCATGATGTCTGTGGACCAGCCGGGTGAGTCGCTGCACTGAGCGACCGTCCGGCGCAGGACGCCTCGGGTCCGGTGAATGTCCGCTGGGGCTGGGGCGTCCGAAGGGGCATGAGAGGCTTTCGCGCAGGAAGCGCGAAGGTTCTCTGTGCCTTGGGAAGGAGGCGCCATGTCCGCTGTTCGCAGGATGTTGACGACGCTGGTGGTGCTCGCGGGCTTCACGGCCGCGGCGCAGGCGCAGGCCCCGGCCGGTTCACCGCAGCCCCGGCCGCCGGTGGATCCACAGGTGCGCACGCTGCGCGTGGAGGGCACCGGCGAGGTGAAGGCGCAGCCGGACGAGGCCTTCATCGACGTGGCGGTGGAGACGTCCGCGCAGAACGCGAAGGCGGCGGGCGAGGAGAACGCGAAGCGGATGGAGAAGGTGCTCGCGGCGCTGACGGGCGCGGGCATCGCGAAGCGGGATTTGCAGACGCGCAACTACAACGTCTATCCGGAGTACACGCCGCCGCCGCCGCAGGGCGGTGAGCCGAAGCTCAAGGGCTACCGGGTGAGCAACCTGGTGAGCGTCCACGTGACGGACCTGTCCAAGGTGGGGAGTCTGTTGGACAAGGCGTTGGCGGCGGGAGCGAACCGGGTGGACTCGGTGCGCTTCGGGCTGAGCCGGCAGGACGCGGTGCAGGGCGAAGCGCTGCGGCAGGCGGTGGCGCGAGCGCGCAAGTCAGCGGAGGTGCTGGCCGCGTCGCTGAACGTGAAGCTGGGCGCGGTGCTGGACGCGAGCACGGTGACGGAAGCCCCGCGCCTGTACCCGGCCACCTTCGCCATGGACATGGCGGAATCGCGAGCCGCGCCCACCACGCCCATCCAGCCGGAGGAGCAGACGGTGATGGCGAAGGTGACGCTCATCTTCGCGATTCAGTAGGCCCGCGGTCCCGGCTGAATGCGAGACACTCCAAGCCGCGTCCCGGCTTGGAGTGAATCCATGCGTACAGGTGTCTTATTGTGTTGCGCGGTCATGCTCTTCACGGGCTGCGCGCCGGCTGTCTCCAGCAGGGCCCTGCGCTACTCGCCCCGGGAGTCCGCGAGGGAGCGAACGCCAGGAACGAATGCCGACCGCGCCATCGCCAGCTCCGGCGTGCGCATGGATGCCTGGGAGCAACTGCTGACGGACGCGGGGCTGGACGCACGGGACGAGCAGCCCCTGTGGGACAGCACGCTCACGCCCACGCAATCCGTGCGGCTGCTGGGCGTCCTCCTGCGCAAGCCCGTCACGCTGGACACGCTGCCGCCCCGAATGGTGGCGGGCTTCCTGCTGCGAGAGGTGCTGGAGCGAGGCGGGACTTCGCGGGAGGAGTTGCTGCGCCGGGTGGAGCGATTCGCTCGGGAGCAGGTCGCGGTGTTGCGACCGGATGGCTACCTCGCATGGGCACTCACGGGTCGCACCCAGCAAAAGGTGGCGCCCGTCGAGTGGAGGGACGGAGCCTTCCGGGCGAATGGCTTCGAGCTGGGGCGCTTCTACAGCGGCAAGGGCGGTGTCTTCCGCGTCATGGATGCGCAGCTCCAGGTCTCGGACTGGCGTCCCATGGCCGAGGTGTACGACGACGCTGACGTCATCAGCCGCACCCTGGACGGAGCCGAGGACGCCTTCGTGGAGCTGTACCACGCGCTGGGACAGGTGCTCACGCGTCCCGTGGACAGCATCGCGGGGCTGAGCCACCTGCCGGCGGGCGTGGCGGCGCTCATCGCTTCCTCCCCCGCGTACTGGGAGCGCTTCCAGTCCATGACCCGTGGCGAGCAGATCCGCGAAGTGTCGCGGCTGACGACGGGAATGCTCGTCACATGGGGCGCGGCCTCGGCCACGACGCGGACGTTGAAGGGGATGGCGCTGGGGGCGGAAGTCTCGGTGCCTGTGCTGTCATTGTCGGCGCAGGGCGCGCTGGCGTTGGAGCGCGTCGCGGTGCCAGCAGGGCGTGCGGCGGCGGTACTCAGCGGTGGCGCTGGGGCGGCCATCATCCTCCAGCGAGTTGATGACGCAGCGGGCTCGGGGGGCGGAGGGGGCGCAGATGCGCAGGGATCCTCGCCGTCGAGTGGGCCGAAGGGCTATTCGTCCTTCAAGTCCTTCAAGCGGGCCATGGGACCCGCAGGGAACGGCAAGGAGTGGCATCACATCGTGGAGCAGACGGAGGGGAACGCGTCTCGCTTCGGACCCCAGGCTCTCCACAACCGGGAGAACGTCATCCCGCTCGACAAGGAGCTTCATTCTGGGGTCAGCGCTCTGTTCTCCTCGAAGCGCTTCGACATCACCAGCTCCTTCAAGACAGTGCGAGAATGGTTGAGCACGCAGTCCTTCGACGCTCAACGCGACTTCGGCCTTCGGGCCATTGAGAAAGTGAAAAATGGGGTCTGGTGATGTCGCTTGAGAAACTCGTAGAGGCATTCGCCCAGGACATCGCGGCGCAGACGGACTGCATCGTCCGAGGAGATGCAAGGGCGGGCAATAAGCACGCCGAAAAGGCGCTTGCCGCGTTCATGGCGTTGCGTGAGAAGGGCGACGCCGGCCGCGATGCACTGGCTGCGCTTTTTTCTCACCCGCGTATGGATGTCAGGGTCACTGCTGCTGCTTTCCTGCTCCGGCACAAGACCGCAGAAGCCACTGCGCTTCTGGAAGATGCAGCAAAGGGCCAAGGTCTGGCAGCCCTGGGTGCCCAGCAGACCTTGCGGAATTGGCAGGATGGGTTGTGGGCCCTGGACCCTGCGTGACTCAGCCTGGCCAGGTGCGCCCCTCCAGTAGGCGCCGTTCGCCACCGCGGTCCCGACTGTCATTTCACGAGGAAGTCGGCCAGCGAGGACACGTCTGACGCACAGTGGCCGCCATAGAGCGGGTGCCATTCGGTCCTGATGCCTCGCTGACGGGCAAGGTTGGCGAGGCGCTCGGTGCCTTCGTAGTTGCCGTAGGCATCGTAGAGGCCGCAGGAGAGATAGAGCTCCGGATGGTCCGGTCCCGCCTGCGCGACCAGGTGCAGGGGCGAGACGCGGCGCCATTCGGCTTCGTCGGCCACGTACTGGCGCGCCATCCGCCAGACTCCGAACACGATCTTGGGATCGGCGCCGGTGCGCTCCATCGAGGCCTGGATCGTGTCAAAGGAGGAGAACGGGGTGTCGGTGTAGACGCCCGGACAGAGCGCCGCGACCTTGGCGAACTGCGCCGGATGGGAAAGGCCCGCGACCAGGACGTTGAGCCCACCCATCGACTCCCCCAGCAGCATCCGCCGCCGGGGGCGTCCCACCTTCGCCTCAATCGCAGGCAGACGGGCCATGAAATCATCGAGCAGTCCGCTGTCCTCCTGCTGGCCCTTCGGAGTCAGGAGCCAGGTCGAGCCGTAGGAGACGGTCACGACCGTGGGAGGTAGGGCTCCGGTGGCCTGCCATTGCGCCTGCAGCATGCCGGTGAAGTAGGTGTCGTCGTTCCAGACCGTCTCGTCGAGACTGCGCCCGTGGTGGTGATAGACGATGTCGCCGTTGGTGCCCCCGGCGGCCTTGTTGATGCAGTAACGCAGGGGCCCTTGCGCGTCGCACTGCTGACTCGCGGGCGTGAAAGAAGCCCTCTGGTCGCCGCGGCTGCGTGTGATTCGCGTCCACGTGAACCAGAGCACGAGGGCAAGCAATACAACAGGCAGCAGGTATCGAACCCGCCGTCCAGGGCGAGGCATTGTCATGACTGGGCGAGTGCGATTCTTGAAGGGATGTCGCGCGAAGTCAGCGGCCTCGGCAGGGTCGAAAGGCTCAGGACGTAGCCGAGGATCGCGCTGCCTCCGTAGCCCACGACCGGGGTCGGATGATTGCCAAACGCGGCGGCAACGGTCGCCGCGAGCCACGCAGCCCCGAAGGCGAGGTAGGTCGCGCGGCTGTCCCCGTCACAGGACCCACCGAACAGCACAGGGACGAGCAGCATGACCGAGCCGGCCACGACGGCCAGCCCGGCAAGGGCATGGACCTGGAAGGACGAAAAGAGGACCTGGTCGACGAAGGGTGCGGCGGGAAGCGCGTCGGGGCGCAGCAGCGTCACCACCAACGCCAGGAGGCTGGCCGTGAACGCCAGAGACGTCGGCCGGTCCGCGCGCGTCACCGCGACGGTCGCCAGCGTCGCGGTCATCATGGCCGCCATCGCACGGTCGGGCTGGAGCGCCATTGCCACGGCGGCAACGATGATCCCCGTCGTCGCAAGCGGGGTGCGCGTCCGGGAGAATCCGGCAAGCATGAGCGGCAGAAGGACCAGGCTCGGTTGCACGCTCACTCCGCCGAGCTTGACCCAGCGAGCTGCCCCCTCGACGCGGAGGCCGGCGGATGCGGTGGCGAGCAGCAGGACCGAGAGGCCGAGAATCAGGGCTCCGGACCATCGCCCGCCCGCCCCCGGGATGCGGCTGACGAGGGCCAGCAAGACAAGACCGAGGACGAGCGCGCCAGCGTTGATGCCGAGGTAGCCGACGGGCGCGCCGGCAAGCGTCATGTAGACGAGCCCCATGGCGACCGAGCCAGCCGCGCAGAGCGCACCGACGGCACGCGGGCTGTGCAGCGCGCCGAAGGGCTGCATCAGGAGCAAGCCGATGGCACGCGGCGCCAGGCCGCGGAAGCTCGCAAGCGCGAACGACAGGGCCTGGGTGTCCTCGGGGATTTCCGCGACCTCGTAGCGGATGGCCAGCCCCCAGTCGCGCATCGACGGTGGGAGGAGGGACTGCAGGGCGCGGCACAGCAGGTCCGCCGCAAGTCGTTGGACCCGGACGCTCATGTTGTTGCCCCGCGAAGGACGGAGCGAGCAGCCACCTTGCGGTCTGGCGGATTGTCGCGCGCGAGCTGGACCCCGGTCTGGGTCAGGCGATAGGCGTGCCTTGGCGGCCGCCCACCCTCCGCCGGCTGCTGCCACTCGGCTTCGAGATAGCCCTGGGCTTCGAGGCGGATCAGCAGCGGATAGAGCGTGCCCGACTTCACGTCCGCGATGCGGCACAGCTCATACCCGTGCGACCAGCCCGCCCCGGCCTCCAGCAGTGCGGCAAGAACGGAGCGGGCGTGATTCGACAACGCGCGAGTTCGCGGCATGCCCTGTAAATCTACCTATGTAGATTTAATGTCAAGGCCGACTGCGGCTGCTTCCTTCACGTCAGCGGACGCTCAAGTTCACGATGGCGTTGGTGCCCATGACGGCGCCAAAGGTGTCGGCGATGGTCACCAGCGCGGACTTGTGCAGCACATCATGCGCAATGGTGCCGCCGCCGGGCGCCTCGATGTCCCGGGTGGCCGAGGCGTCGTCCGCCACGATGACGTTGTAGCCGAGGGGAACCGCGTCCCGCGCCGCGCCGGACACGCAGGCGTGGGTCATCAGGCCGGAGATGATCAGCGTCTTGATTCGGGAGATCTGCAGCTCGTGATGGAGCTCCGTGCCCTGGAACACGCTGATCTGGTTCTTCTTGACGACCTTGTGGTGGGCGGCCGGCTGGAGGTCCTTGTGGCAGAAGGCCGTCGCGCTGTCGTGGGCGAAGAGGGGAGCGCCGGACGGGCTCACGTGCCACACGTGGAAGACCGGCAGCTTGTGCCGATCCGCGAAGGCGATGAGTCGCCTGGCGTTGTTCAGGGCGCGCATCCCATCCGGAATGGGCAGCTTTCCGCTGAAGTATTCTTCCTGGAAGTCAATCACCAGCAAGGCGGTGCTGAAGGGGTCAAGCGAGTCCGGGGCGGATGCGCCGAGGATGGTGCGGATCGTGGGGTGCGACACTCTGTTCTCCGGGTCGGGGATGGACGGCCGCGCGAGTCTACTCACTGGACGCTCAGGATTTCCTGAGTTCCTTGTTGTTACTCCGGGGCCTGGGCCAGCAGCGCGGCGTCCCGGAGCAGGGCTTCCAATCCGCCCTCTCCCTCGGTGACCCGGTAGTAGCCGCGAAGCTGTCCCCGGGCGTCCACGAGGACGAAGTGCTCGCCGTGGAAGACGCTGAAGAAGTCGTCCTCGCCCGCGTCGGCGTCGCGGCCCATCATCACCCGGAAGCCCTCCAGGACCGTCGTCTCCACCTGGTCCAGCGGGCCCGTCAACAGCGTCCAGTTGGACGTGTCGATGCGGTGGTCTCGCGCATAGGCGGTCAGCCGTTCCGGTGTGTCATGGCGCGAATCCACGCTGAACGAGGCGAAGCGCACATCCAATCCCTGCTCCCGGGCCTGTCGCTGCACCCGCAGCATCTTCTCCGTGAGCAGCGGGCACACGGTGGGGCACCGGGTGAAGAAGAAGTCCGCGACGTAGAGATGCCCCCGCATGTCGGCGTCGGAGAAGGATCGTCCCGTCTGGGCGGTCAATTCGAAGCGCGGGAGCGGCCCGTACAGGGGCAGGTTCTCCGCGGCGACGCGCGCGCGTTCGCGTTGAACGTGGGGCCACGCGACGGACAGCAACGCGATGACTCCTGCACCGGCGAGCACGAAGAGGGATGTGGGCTTCATAGAGGGGGGCAGGAGCGCAGACAGCGCGCGTCCGTGATGACGCGTTCGGAGGTGGATGGGGCCTGGCTTGAGTCGTAGACGCCCCGGACCTGGAGGCGTTGATCCACCAGCAACAGGAGGCGTCCGCTGTCCCGCAGCGGCTGCCAATCCGGGTGGAGCACCGTGGAGTCGCGCGACGTCGCGATGACGACCTGGAGCGGGACGCCATCGGTCTCCAGACGCTCCTGGACCTGTCGCAGGAGGGGAACAAGCGTGAATTGAACCAGGGTGAGCTGTCCCTGAAGCTGCCCGGGCTCCAGCGGCTGGCCCCGCTCATCGCGAAGGGTGAGCGAGGGCAGCGGCCCATACACAGGAGGCGGCACCTCCAGCTCCCACGAGGCGTTCGAAGGGGGCGCCTCCGACCAGGCGAAGTCCAGCACCATCACGAGCGCCGCGCATGCGAGCACGGACACGGTCAGCCCCACGGCTCCCAGCACCACGAACACCCACGAACGGGGCTGCGCGGAAGAGGACGAAAGGGCGGACATGATGGCGCACCCTCTCTCATCCAGACCGCATGTGCGATGCGACACCTTGTCGCAGAACGCAGGCCCGCCTCTTCCGCTACACGGCAAGGATGATGAAGGCACTGCTGATGGGAACGCTGTTGCTGGGCGCGACGCCCTCCGCCACTCCAGACGCGGGACAGGTGAGCGCGGCCTCCTCCGTGGGGACAGTGGCCAGCGCATCCGGTCGACTCCGAGTCGAGGTCCTCTCTTCGATGACACCGCTCCGAAGAGGCGTTCAGGCGTTCCAGGTGCGGATCACCGACGCCGCGTCGGGAAAGCCGGTGCCCGGTGTCGTGCTGTCCGTCCAGCCCTGGATGCCCGCGATGAACCACGGCATCTCAGAGGTCCCCCGCGTCACCGCGCGAGACCCTGGGACCTTCGAGGTCTCCGACGCGGACCTCTTCATGCCCGGCGTCTGGGAGCTGCGCTTCACGCTGAAGGGGACGGTGGAGGACTCCGCGACCGTGACCCTCAAGCTGGGGCGGTAGGCGCGGCGGCCGCACCTCTTCGAGGTCATCAGGCTGCCAGGAGCCGTCGAAGGCAGGCGAGTCCGGGTCGTAGATGCGGAAGTCGAATGACGTTGCCGCAGTGCAGGTGTTCAGCGGACTGGTAGCCGAAGCAGAGCGCACCCACCGGGTCACGCGCCTGGTGCGCGGACAGCTCACGAGGAAGTCTGAGCGGGAGCGGCAGTTCCTCGCGCTATTCGGCGGGCATGGGCCTCAGGACTTGAGCGCCGCGGGAGCCGTTTCGCGCGGCATCAAGCCGCTGAACTCGTAGATGAACGCACCGTTCTCCGTGACGTCCACGGTGCAGGCGCCCGCGCGGGACAAGCCTTCGAGCACCTCCTTGGCTTCGGTGAACGAGAGCTGACTGCTCGCCGCCACCTCGGCGATGGTGACGCGGCCCCCGTGCTCCTTCGCGCAGGTGAGCACGGCGCGCTCGACGTCGCGGGAGTCCAGCGAGGGCCGCACCGCGACGGGCGCATCCCTCAATTCGGGCGGCAGCTTCGCGCGCCGCGAGGAGCGGACGAGCGCCAGGCCTCCGAGGATGAAGACGGCGCCGAGGATGAACCCCGCGATCGTGTGTTCCGCGGTGCCCTGGATCAGCTTGTCGAGCTCCAGGCCAATGCCAAAGACGCCGAACGCGGCGAGCGCCCAACCGATGATGCTCTTCATGCAACCCCCTTCGCGACGGGACCACCCATCCGTTCCCCAGCGCGGGTTCATAGCAGAAGACGTCGTGTCTCAATCGGACGCAGGGGTCCACCCGGAGTGCGTTGGCGCGCCGGTCCACCCGTGGAGTTGAATGGCACCGAGAGGCCCCATGCCGACCGACCCGTCCAATCCCTCCTCGCGCCTGCCCGTCGTCTTCATCCCGCACGGCGGTGGCCCCTGGCCCTTCGTGGAGATGGGCCTTCCGAAAGCGGAGCTCCAGGCGCTCGCGACCTACCTGCGCCAGGTGGGCCAGCAGCTCGCGGCGCCACCCAAGGCGCTGCTCGTCATCTCCGCCCACTGGGAGGAGCCCGTGGCCACGGTGATGACGTCCGCCGCGCCACCCATCCTGTATGACTATTACGGGTTCCCGCCGGAGTCGTACCGCATCCCCTGGCCGGCGCCGGGCAACCCACGGCTCGCGGCGCGCGTGCGCGAATTGCTCTCCACGGCGGGCTTCGCCACGTCGGAGGACCCGGCGCGCGGCTACGACCACGGCACCTTCATCCCGCTGAAGCTGACGTACCCGGAGGCGGACATCCCCTGCGTCCAACTCTCGCTGAAGCAGGGGCTGGACCCGGCGGAGCACCTGTCCATGGGCCGGGCGCTCGCGCCGCTCCGCGACGAGGGCGTGTTCATCATCGGCAGCGGGATGACGTTCCACAACCTGCGCGCCTTCGGAGACCCTCGCGCGCACGAGGTCTCCGCGAAGTTCGACGCGTGGGTGCAGGACGCCGCCACCTCTCCCGCGGACGAGCGTGACGCGAAGCTCACGCAGTGGATGCAGGCCCCCTATGCGCGGCTCGCCCATCCTCGCGAGGAGCACCTGCTCCCCCTGATGGTCGTCGCCGGTGCCGCCGGTGCGGACCGGGGCACCACCGCCTGGTCCGGCTCCATGATGGGGACGCGCATCTCCGGCTTCCAGTTCGGCTGACGGCAGCGGGCTTCAGCCCTTGGGGGCCGGGGCCTGCTTCTTCTCGGCCAGGACCTTCAGGACCTCCTGCGCGGTGGCGGCGGAGGACGCCGGGTTCTGCCCCGTGACGAGCCGCCCGTCGCGCACCGTGAAGCTCTTCCACAGCGGGCCGGACTCGTAGCGCGCGCCCAGCTCGCGCATCCGGGTCTCCAGCGGGAAGGGGACGATGGCGTCGAACTTCGCCGCCTGCTCCTCCGCGTTGCTGAAGGCCGCCACGCGCTTGCCCGCCACCAGCGGCTTGCCGTCCGGTCCCTTCACGCCCACCAGCGCCGCCGGGCCGTGGCAGACCGCCGCCACCACCGCGCCCCGCGCGTAGCCCGCGGACAGCAGCTGGTGCGCCGGCACGTGCTGCGCCAGGTCCCACATCACGCCGTGCCCGCCCACCACGAAGTACGCGTCGTAGGTGTCCTTCACCTGGGCGAGCACCTTCGTGTTCGCCAGCTTCTTCGTCGCCTCGGCGTCCGCGAGGAAGGCGCGCGTGTCCTCCGTCTGCTCCTTCTCGCTGCGAGGATCCACGGGCGCCTTGCCGCCCAGCGGCGACGCGATGTCCACCTGGGCCCCGGCCTTGGTGAACTGCTCGTACGGCGCGGCGAGCTCCTCCAACCAGAAGCCCGTCTTCTCCCCGGTGTTCCCGAACTGCGAGTGGCTGGTGACGATGAGCAGCACCTTCACGGCGGTGAGCGCTTCCATGGAACGTCCTCCTTCGAGCCCCAGTCCGTGGGGCGATGGGCGATGAAATACGTCCCCGCTCTCCCCAAGAAAACCGAGAGCCTCTTCACATAAACTGAAGCGATGCTTGGCAATCACGAAGCGCTCTGGACGCTGTGGGAGGTCAGCCGGGCGGGCACGCACGCGGCCGCCGCCACGCGCCTGGGCATCACCGCCTCCGCCGTGGGTCAGCAGCTCAAGGCCCTGGAGCGGCACGTGGGCGTGGCGCTGTTCGAACGGGTGGGGCGCCGGGCCCGGCTCACTCCGGCGGGCGCCGCCCTCGTCGCGAGGCTGGGCGAGCACCTGCCCGCGGTGGACGCGGCGTTGGAGGCGGCCTCCGAGGCCCAGCGCGCGGTGCGTGGCGAGGTGTCCCTGGGCGGTCCCTGGCCCTTCTTCCGGTACTGGCTCCGGCCCCGTATGCCGGGCCTGCTGGCGCGACACCCGGAGCTGCGGCTGGATGTGCGCTTCGACGTGCCCAGCCGCGTGTCACGGCTGTTGCTGGACGGCGCGTTGGACCTGGGCATCGTCGGACTGTTGCCGGACGCTCCGGGGCTGGAGGTCCGACCGGTGGCCCAGGAGGAGTTCGTCGCCGTGGGCGCGCCTTCGTACCTGAAGCGTTGGGGAACACCGCGCGGGGCACGCGACTTCGGTGCGCACCGCTTCATCGCCTTCGATGCGGACCTGGCCATGCTGGCGCCGTGGTGGCGCGCCACCTTCGGACCGAAAGAACCCCTGCCGGCGCAGGTGGTGTGCCGCGTCGCGAACCTGGACGAGATGCTGGCCCTGGTGGAGGCGGGCGTGGGGCTGGCGGTGTTGCCCGACTACCTGGTGGCGCCCGCAGTGCGCGAGAAGCGGGTCGTGACGCTCACGCCGGAGCTGGGCCGACGCTCCGCACGGAAGCCTCGGGGAACGCTCTATGTCGCGTGGCGCAGGGCCGCGGCACCCACGGCCCGCTTCCTCGCGGTGCGCGACTGGCTCCTGGCCGCATAGGCGCTGCTTCCGGAAGGCCCTGGGCCAGGGCGCGAGGTAGCGCATGCCCGCCCGCCCTCCGGACAGGAAGGAGAGAGTTCCAGGCAGCCAGGCCCAGCCCCACACGGTCGTGGTTCCCGGCGGGGCAGGGTGTCCCCATCTTTACCGGGGGAGAGCGGGCTCGCGCGCCATGGACGGGACTCCGTCGGGAAGCGGGCTCCTTCGCACGACACGGGAGGACGTGGCCAATGCGGAGAATGCGCGGGACGGCGGGCCTGCTGATGCTGGGCCTGGTGGGACTCGGGGGGCTGTCGGCGTGCCACGGCGGCGAGCCGGGGCAAGACGGCCCTTCCGCGAAGCACCGCGAGGGACGTTCGGAGGTGCTGCGCGGGCTGATGGCCTCCAAGGAGACCGTGGACCCCAAGGCGCTGAAGACCGCGGGCTCGGAGGTGAAGGGCGAATCGGCCCCCGCTCCGGCTCCAGAGGGAACGGGCGGCTCCGGTCAGCAGCCCCGGCCCATGGGCTGGGCCGCGGGCCGCGTGTCCTGGGTGGGCGACGACGAGCTGCTCTTCGTGGACGGCCAGGGCCAGGAGCAGGAGGTCTTCGTGGACGAGGCCACGCGGCTCAAGCGCGACGACGAGAACGTGCAGCTGCACGACATGTCCGAGGGCGATGAGATCCGCGTCACCTACGAGGACCATGGCCAGGAGTGGATCGCCCGGGACGTGGAGGCGGTGCCCGCGGAGCCGGAGCCCGGGCCCGACCCCCAGGCCCCGCCGCTGCGCTGACTAGAACGCGCCTCCGTCCGCGCGCCGGCCCGGTGAGGACTGCAGCCCGGGCGTCAGCGTGGTGTGCAGCACGAAGCCCGCGTCCGGCGACAGGTCCGGGGAGCGGTTGATGGACACCGCGTCCACGGTGCTGAAGTAATCGACGCTGTCCACGACGCCGCCATCCTGGCGCTTGAGCTGCACGGTGTCCGACGTGTTGTTGAGGCTCAGCGTCCCGCTGGAGGCCGCGACGGCGTCGGGCGTGCCGGCCGGGAAGCCCGCGGACCCACCGAAGACGACCAGGGGTCGTCCTGGCTGAAGCACCGTGCCCGGGGCGAAGACGTGCCGCGTGCTCAGTGCGTCCCACAGGCTCCAGCCGGACAGGTCCAGCGGGGCGGAGCCCGTGTTGTAGAGCTCCACGAACTCGTGCGCGGTGCCGCCGGGGAGCGCGGGCTCGTTGGCGAGCAGCTCGTTGATGATCACGCGGGGCGCCGTGCGCGTGAACCAGATGCGGCCGGGGGTCATGTCGAAGCGCGACGCGTTGGCCGTGTCCACCACGCGCACGCGCACCAGGTCGCTCTCCTCGTCCGGCACGGTCCACGTGAAGGTGCCCGCGCTCGCGCTCACGGAGGGGGCCACGACGAACCACTGGTCGCCGCTGTCGTAGGTGGCCTCGATGCGCACGGTGCTCACGCCCGCCGAGCGCCACGTCAACGTCAGCGGGGTGCCCACGACGAACGTGCCGTCCAGGGGCGCGGTGACCCGCACGCGCGGACCGGGAACGCCGCTCAGGTCGTAGCGGGTGATGACGGGGTAGTGGTCGCTGACGGTGCGGGCGTAGTCCGGAATGGTCGCGTCGGGCCGGAGCACCTGGACGCCACCGGGCACCGCGTCCACGGCGACCTCGTCGGTGACGAGCGTGTGGTCGATGACGTCGTTGTATTCCGTGGTGGTGCGGATGGTGGCGTCGGTCAGCACCTTCGTGAGGAAGGTGTAGTGCGTGGGGTCGTCCAGGAAGTTCGCGTAGGGCGTGGGCAGCGCGACGCCGTTCTGCGTGGAGATGGAGTGGTCCAGGTCATCGTTCCAGTCGCCGATGACGAGCACGCGCGCCTCGGGCAGCCACTGGTCCAGGTAGCTCTTGAGGGCGGTCGAGGAGCGCTGGCGCTGGCCGTAGGACGTCATGTCCTCGAAGGCCTTCATGTGCGTGACGATGACGACCAGCGGCGCGTCCTCGCCATGGATGCGGGTGGTGAAGTCCACGCGCAGCGGCGGGCGTCCGCCGAAGTCGGCGGCTTGCGCGGTGAGGATGATCTGGGCGCTGCGGTAGGTGAGCGAGCTGTCGTAGACGATGCCGGGCTTCTGCTCGCCCGCGGAGTACGTCGACGTGCCGCTGAGGACGTAGGTGGTGTTGTTGGCGAGGAAGCCGCGGTAGCTGCCGGGCAGCCCCGACAGGAGCGTGTTGAAGTCCACGGTGTCCACCATCTCCACCAGGCCCCAGACGTGGGCCTCCGCGTCGCGAATGACACTCGTCGCCCCCGCGACCTGGAGGTCGTCGGTCACGCCGCCGTCGGAGGTGGAGTTGGCCGGGCCCTGGTTGGGCGCGCCGAACCACTCCAGGTTCCAGTGGCCCACGGTGAACAGGGAGAGGGGCGGCTGCACCATCACGATCAGCCGCGCGGACGCGGTCTGGCCCTCCGCGTCGCGCACGGTGGCGGTGAAGAGCGTCGAGCCCGCGGCGGTGGGCGTGCCGGACAGGGCGCCGTCCGTGGAGAGCGTGAGCCCCGCGGCCAGCGTGCCGGTGAAGCTCCAGGTGAGCGGTGCCCGCCCGCCAGAGGCGGTGAGCGTCATGGCGTAGGGCTGCCCCACGCGTCCGTCCCCGAGCCCCAGGGAGGTCACCGTGAGCGCCGGAATGCCTGCATCTGGCACTCCCGCATCGCCGCCATCGGAAGTCGAGCCGCCATCGGAAGTCGAGCCGCCGTCACCCGACGAGCCGCCATCGTTCAGCACACCGGCGTCACCTGACGAGCCGCCATCGCCGGAGGCGCCGGCATCGTCGGGCTCACCCGCGTCGCCAGGCCCACCTCCATCGACAGACTCGCCGCCGTCGACCTGCTCGCCGCCGTCGACCTGCTCGCCGCCGTCGACCTGCTCGCCGCCACCGTCGGACGCGCCGCCGTCGGCTTTTACTCCGCTGTCGGGAGGCTCGACCGGCGTCGGAGGCGTGGAGCTGGGACACGCGGTGAGCAGCAGGGCGAGCAGGGGCGCGACGATGCGAGGGAGGGACATGGAAGCCATCCGGTCCAGACACCGGAAAGGGACCACGGCCCATCGCGATGACGGGCGGTGCATCCCCATGCTCCCAAGAGTCGCACATCCCCCCGTCATCCAAGAAGAAGGGCCGCGCTCCCCGGTGGGGGAACGCGGCCCTGGGTTACTGCAATGTGTCAGACGCGGCGACTACGGCGTCGGAGCGCCCGGCGTCGGGGTGGTCACGAACGCGAAGTCCGCGTTGTTGTTGTTCGTGTCGTTGCCGTTCGGGGTCCGCTGCAGGGAGCCCACGGCGGAGTTCGAGTCCGAGGCGGAGGTGCGCGTGCCCTCCTCGAAGTTCAGGGACTTGGCACCCGCGGCCGTGGTGATGGTGAACGTGGGGTTCTGGGCGCCCGGCTCGTAGAACACGCTGTCGAGGAGCGTGCCCGCCGCGTCGTCAACCAGGCCCACGCCGTCACCGCTGCCGTTCTGGATGATGTCGGTGTTCGCGCCGGAGGTCGTCTTGATGATCAGCCGCAGCGTGCCCGCCGGCAGGTTCGCCGTGGTGAAGTACGGCTCGGGCGCCGCGACGATGTAGCCGCCCGCGGGCAGCGACGTCACCGCGGTGCCAGCCGCGTCCTTGGTGTCAGCCAGGTTGAACTTCAGGTACTCCACGCGCGGGTTGGCGGTGGAGTCGCCGTTGACGAACACCAGCTTGACGTTGGTCAGGTCCGCCGCCTCGGTGCCGCGGTTGTAGATCTCGACGAACTCCGCGGTGTCGGTGCCCACGTTGTCGTAGTCGATCTCATTGATGACCAGCGACGGGCCCGTCGGAGGAGGCGTCAGGCCGGTGAACGTCGCGGTCTTGGCGGCCGCGTCCAGGGCCTTGCCGGCCAGGTCCTTCACCTCGCCGTTCACGGTCACCGTGTACTGCGTGCCACCCGTCAGGTCCCCGGTGGTCAGCGAGACCTGGTTGCCCGTCGTCGTCGCAGCGGAGACGGCCACGGTCGGCGTGATGCCGAAGTCCGCCGCCTCCACGCTGGCCGCGTCGAGCTTCCGGTCGAACGTCAGCCGCACTTCCGTGCCGCTCAGCGGGCGCGCCTCGGTGAGCTTCGGCGCGGGGCAGGCGGTGATGGTGAGCTGCTCCGGCGCGAACACGGACACCTGCGGCTGGGCGGTGAAGCGCCAGACGACGCCGGTGGGCACGGTCACGTCGCAGCCCGAGACCAGGTCCAGGTCCGTGGACAGGGTGGTGGGCACGCGCAGGCGCAGGGGGCTGGGGGACGGCTCTCCCGTGGTGATCAGCGGGAAGGCGGTGAAGGCCGCGCCGCTGCCAGCGCCCGCCTCCAGCTTGCCGGACACGGTGACCAGACGGCTCTCGTAGACGCCGGTCGTGCCCGCGTCCTCGAAGGAGCTGACGGCGTTCGCGTCCACCTTCAGGCCCGGGGGCGTCGCCGTGCTCAGGTTCCACACGCCGTGGTTCTTGCTCACCACGGTCAGGTCCGTGACGGTCTTCGCCACGTTGAGACCGCTGATGATCTCCTTCTCCGTGACGTTCAGCGTCACGCGGTCACCCACGGCGACCGCCGTGGTGGACGCGGAGTCGCGCACGAACATCGCCGGGCCGTTGGCCTCGGCCTGCAGGAAGAAGCCGGAGGCCTCCGTGGCCGCGCTGCCCGTCACCGCGGGCTTGACGAAGGTCACGAACGCGCCGCTCACGATCTGCGGCGTGGTCAGTGCGCCCGCCGGGGCCGCGATGAACGCGGCGATCTGCGCGCTCGTATCCGCCGGAGGCGTGGTGACGCTGGAGGGCGTGCAGGTGTTCGTCGCGATGTCGCAGGAATCGGTCAGGGCGCAGGCCGGGGTGCACGCCTGGGGGCCACCCGTGCCGCCGTCCGTCGTGGTGCCGGCGTCCGTCTCAGTGCCCGCGTCGGTGCCCGCGTCCGTCGTGGTGCCGGCGTCCGTCTCCGTGCCCGCGTCCTCTTCCGGAGGAATGTTCAGCGTGCGCAGCTCGCACTTGTTCTCCACGCAGGTGTACGCCTGACCCGCGGGCGGCGCGCCCTTGTCACGACAGTCGAACTGATCGACACACTCGTCGCCGCAACCCGTGCCGACCGTGACGAACACGGTGGTCACGAGCGCCGGCAGCCAGCTCCGCTTCAAGCTCTGCTTCAGCATGTGAATGCCTCCAGGGGTGTCCAGATTGCAGGTGCGGTCCCCCTTACACCCGAAAACAGAGGGGCGTCCATTTGCCCAACCACCTGCCACGTCCCTGTCACCCGAAAGGACGCCCAGGGGCCTGGGAATCGAAGGAAGTCAGGGACTCTTTCGTGCAGGGGTGGACGTTGGACCCGCGTACAGGTCGATGACCTCGGTGATGCCGCGCTGGCACACCGCGCAGAAGGGCACCCGGTCCCGGGTGAACATCATGCAGTCCATCTGCGGCCGGAAGTAGCCCTTCGCCTCGTAGTGCGCGCCCTCGAAGGCGCCCACCTTCCCGGAGAGCTTCTGCGTGCCCAGGAATTTCTCCTCCCAGTCCCGCTGCGCCACGAACAGCGCGTCCATCTCCGACTCGGGTTTGCGCTCTGAACGAATCTTCTGCCGGCGTTGCTGCACCTGCAGGGCGTGCGCGTCATAGGCGGGCTGATTCCAGGGCGTGGGCAGCGGGGTCCCCGGCGCCACCAGGTCCTTCCACTTGAGCTGGGCGGGGTCGTGGAGCGCGGTGACGTTCTTCTCCCAGGGCTCCACCCGCTCCGAGGGCGCGGAGCCGTAGACGGGGGCGGACGTGTAGTACTCGTCCGCCAGCCCCGCGAAGTGGTGGCCGAACTCGTGGACGAAGACGTAGGGGGCCCAGAGGCTGTCAGCGGCCACGGTGCTGAAGAGGCCGTAGATGCCTCCGCCGCCGTAGGTGTTGCCGTTGGAGAGGATCTCCACGAACTCGTAGGGCGCGAAGGCGGCGGTGTCACGCAGCGCGGCGTTGTCGAAGGTGAGGATGTAACGCTCGGCGCCAAAGGCGTCGTAGGTGGAGCCCAGGGGCGGGCGGCGGTGGACGCCGGTGGAGGGCCGGGAGATGCCGGACTCGGCCGCCTTGGGCATCAGCCCCCAGACGTTGAAGTCCGCCTTGCGCTCCTTGAAGGGGGAATAGCTGAAGAGGATGTCCACCAGCTTGCGAGCGTCCTTCTCGAACTTGGCGCGCTCCGCCTCCGTGTAGCCATCCCCCATGATGAGGAAGTCCACCTTGTCCTGCGGCGGCCCGTTCTCCAGCAGCTTCAGCAGCGGGCCCGGCGCGGGCGGCGAGGACGGATCCACGAAGGGGTCCTTCGGATCCACCACCAGCGACCAGATTTCGCGGAAGGCGTTCTGCGCGTCGCGCTTCTTCAGGATGACCTGGACGGGGCTGTCCGGCGCGGGGAAGCGCAGCGACTCACTGAAGGTGCGGTGGGCCTGCTTCGCTTCGTCCGTCAGCTCCCACTCGCCGAAGATGGAGGCGAAGCCGCGCGAGAACAGCAGCCGGTTCGTCTTCCGGTCCCGCACCTCGAAGAGGTACTTGCCCAGGTTCGTCTCGTCGATGGCCCGCGCCGGGTGGCCCGGCCAGGGCAGGGGCTCCACCACCAGCCGCTCCAGGCTGAAGCGCTCCTCGGTGGCGTTGCCGGTGTGGAAGTAGTCGACGCGGAACGTCCGGGGTGCGGCGAGGGCGGTGCTCGCCGTGAGCAGCAACAGCAGGAGGGAAGCGCGCATGTGGCGCGACTCTACGCGCCCGGCGCTTCCCATCCAGGAACCTCCGGCCGGGACCGTCCGCTCAGAACGTTCCGGACACGCTCGCCGCCGCGCCCGTCTCGTCCGCCGTCACACCCAGCGTCACGGGCGCTGGCTTCGCGGGGGAGGACACGAGGAAGAGCACCGCCCCGGTGACGACTGCCGCGCCGCCGCCCACGAGCAGCCCCGTCATGACGTGGCTCTTGCCCACCAGAGAGTCGCGCAGCGCGACGGCCCGCGCATCCGTGCTCACCAACTGGCCGCCATTGGCCGCGCGGCGGTCCTCCAGGCCGTTCAGGTCCTTCTGGGCCAGCAGCCGCACCACGCCCGCGCCACCCAAAGCCGCCACGCCCGCGCCCACCGTCACGTACGACGCCGTGCGCAGGCCCGTGCTGGGGGCGGCGTCGCTGGAGACGTCCTCCGACAGCAGGTTGGGCGCGGTGAGGTCCGCGCCCGTGCCGGAGGCGCTGGCCGTGCCCCGCGCGCCGCCCGCGTCCCAGGGCGCCTTGCCGTTGGCGTTGTTCATCACCACGAGGTTGGAGGGCGAGCGTCCGGTGGTGACGAAGTCCACCAGCGCGGAGAGGGCCTCACCGGGCGCGTCCAGGCCCTGTGTCTTGAAGCCGCCCTCGCGCAGCTTCTGCCCGCCGTCGACGTTGAGCACCGTGGCGGCGAACCACTTGGGCCCGCTGCTCGGGCGCTCCAGCCGCACGACGATGACCTCCTCCACGCCCAGCGTGCCGCCCAGGCGCACCGCGTGGCTCCAGGTGCGCTCCTCGTTGCCGTCCGCGGCGGCGAGGCACGGGAAGGGCGCGGCCGTCACGGACCCCTCGTAGGCCAGGTCCACCAGCAGCGGCGTGTCCGCCCCCTGCGCCTGCACCTGCCGGGGGAAGCTCACCGCGTCCCCCTTCACCATCGTCAGCTCGTACGCGCCCGCGGGCAGCTCCAGCGTGAGCGGCGTCTGCCCCACGCTCAGGCCCTCCAGGTACACGTCCGCCGCGGGCAGCGTGGACTTCAGGGACAGCTTCACCTTCGGCGTCCTGGCCAGGTCGCGGCGCAGCTTCTCGAAGGCCTGCCGGATGGAGGGGGCGTACTGGTCTGGGTCCAGCTGGTACTTCGGCTGGAGGCGCAGCACCTGGAGGAAGGCCGCGTCGCTGTCCTTCGTCTTCCCCATCGCCCGGTGGTTGAGCCCGTGCAGCAGCTGCGCGTGGGCGAAGAGCTTCCAGCGCGGCTCGCCCGGCGGCAGGCGGCGGATGTCGCGCAGGGCATCGTCCAGGAGCTGGGTCGCGCGGGCGTTGCGGCCCTCGTAGAACTGGTCCTGCGCGGCGTCCAACTGGCGCTGGAGGTCCTCGAAGGAGCGCGAGGAGTCGGGGAAGAGGCGCTCGGCGAACTCGGGCGCGCTCAGCAGGTGCTGTTCGGGGCGGGCGCGGAGGGCGTCGTAGAACGCCTTGGACTGGCCGCTCAGCTCGGCGTCCCGGCAGTCGCCGCTGGAGACCACCAGCCGGTGGGGCGCGGCCCCCGAGGCGGCGGCGCACAGCAGGCACAAAAGCAGCGCGAAGGCGGACGGCTTCGGACGGAAGGGCATGGTCACGTGGGTGTGGAAGGGATGGCCGGACCGGCGATGCAGGCCGCGTTCCGTCCTCTACCGGACTGTCCACCCTCCAGGCCAGCGACCCCGGAGCCTGCCTCCCGGTCCCGCACGTGGACCCCCGTCCGGATTCCGGGCCCCCTGCCTCGCTGGTTGCCCTCCGGGTGAGTCACCTGTGTCCCGGGTGCGACGCCGGGCGTCATCCCCACCTTTCCGTCCACGAACCCTTTCGAATGCTCGGGCCGTCCAGAGCCGGCGGGCCCGCCAACAAGGACCCCACTCCATGGATCGCATCTGGAAGAAGAAGGTCATCGTCATCACGGGCGCCTCCAGCGGCATTGGCCGGGCCACCGCGCTGCTCCTGGCGAAGAAGGGTGCCCACGTGGTGCTCGCCGCGCGCCGGGAGGACCCCCTGGAGGAGCTGGCGGCCGAGTGCGAGTCCCACGGTGTCCAGGCGCTGGTGGTCCCCACGGACGTGGCGGACGCGGAGGCCGTGCGGAAGCTGGCGGAGGCCGCGGTGGAGGCCTTCGGCCACTTCGATGGCTGGGTGAACAACGCGGGCGTCTACATGCTGGGCAGCCTGGAGGAGACGCCGGACGAGGCGTTCCGCCAGCTCATGGAGACCAACTTCTTCGGCACGGTGAGCGGCGCGCGCGCGGCGCTGGCCCGGTTCCGTCGCCAGGGCTACGGGACGCTCGTCAACGTGTCCTCCACCTTTGGCACCGTGCCCGCGCCGTACCTGAGCGCCTACGTGGCCTCCAAGTTCGCGGTGCGCGGCTTCTCCGCGTCGCTGCGCCAGGAGCTGCTGGGCACGGGCATCGACGTGTGCACGGTGATGCCCGCCGCCATCGACACGCCCCTGTGGCGCCACACCGCCAACTACACCGGCTGGCGCATCCGCCCCGTGGAGCCCGTCTACACGCCGGAGCGCGTGGCCCGCACCATCCTCCGCGTGCTGCGCCACCCCCAGGACGAGGTGATTGTCGGCCCCGCGGGGAAGAGCTTCGCGGCGATGCACGGCCTGTTCCCTCGCACGTACGAGCGCACCATGCGGGCCGGCACGGACGCGCTGCACTTCAAGGACGAGCGGCAGCGCCCTACCCCCGGCAACCTCTTCCAGCCCATGGAGGAGGGGGACACGGCCTCGGGCGGTTACCACGGCACCGGAAAACAATGGCTACGTCGTCTGTTGGTGGCCGGAGGGCTGGCCGCCGCGGCGGTGACGCTGCGCCGGCGTGCGGCCGAGCGGCACCTGGAAGCACGGCTGGCCCACGCCCTGGGGGTGTGATGCCCATGTTTCCGGGGGAGTCCCCATGCCGGGGCTCTTTTCGTGACGGGGCCATGACATGAACTGGGGAAGAGTCGCGCCCGCCATGAACATCGCCGTCCTCGTCAATCTGCGTGCGCGTAAAGGGACCGAAGGGATGGGCGGGCTCGTCAGAGACCTGCTCCCCCGGGCCCGGGTGGCCCTGACCCGTTCCCTGGAGGAAGCCCGGGAGTGGGTGGACCAGCTCCGGCACGACCCGCCCAGCCTGCTGCTCGCGGGCGGAGGCGACGGCACCATCACGGGCCTGCTCAACGAGCTGCGCTCCCAGGGTGTGGCCCTGCCGGCCATTGGCGTGCTGCCGCTGGGGACGGGCAACGCCTGGGCCCGCGTCACCGGGGCGCCGCGTCCTCATGTGGCCCTGAAGCAGATCGCCGCGTACGGCGAGCGCCTGCCTCCCCTGCGTCCCTTCTCCCTGGTGCGGGTGGAGGGCCGGGTGGCGCCCTTCGCGGGCACGGGCTGGGACGCGGAGATGATTCAGGACTTCAAGAACCAGCTCGCCGCGGCCGGTCCGCTGAAGAAGTCGCAGGCCGGCCTGCGCGGCTACCTGGGCGCCATGTTCACGCGCACGGTGCCTCGCCATCTGTTCGGCGAGGGCAACCCGAACGTCTCCGTCTACAACCTGGGCGCGCCCGCGCTGACCATCGACGCGACGGGCGCGGTGCGGCCGCTGCCCAACGCCGGCGAGGGGCAGCTCTTGTACCAGGGCCCCGCGGGCGTGGCGGGCGCGGCGACGACGCCGGAGTGGGGCTTCGGCTTCAAGGCGTTCCCGTTCGCGCAGGCGGTGCCGCACCGGCTGTCCGTGCGCGTGTACGGCGCGGGAGTGATGGAGGCCACGCGCAACATGTTCCGCCTGTGGCGCGGCGAGCACCCCATGCCGCGCATGCACGACTTCTTCGTGGAGCGCCTGCGGATGGACTTCGACCGCGAGGTGCCCTTCCAGATGGGCGGCGACGTGCTGGGCATGCGCCGCTCGCTGGAGTTCGACCTGGCGGAGGAGAACGTCAACCTGGTCGACTGGCGTCGCCTGGGGCGGCTCGTCGCCGTCTAGCCCGCCGCACCCTCCGATGAGCGCATGAAGGCGCTTGCCGGCACCGTGTCCTCTGGACACGATGCTGGCCGGAGGGTTTCCCCGTGAGCCACACCTATGAGTACCCGCGCCCTGCGGTGACGGTGGACTGCGTCGTCTTCGGGTTGGACGAAGAGGACCTCAAGGTGCTGCTCATCCAGCGCGGCGTGGAGCCGTACCAGGGCCGGTGGGCGCTGCCCGGCGGCTTCGTGCGCATGGACGAGTCCCTGGAGGACGCCGCGCGCCGTGAGCTGGAGGAAGAAGCGGGCCTGCGCACCAGCCACCTGGAGCAGCTCTACACGTTCGGTTCTCCGGACCGCGACCCCCGGGGCCGCGTCATCACCGTGGCGTACTTCGCGCTGGTGAAGCTGTCCCAGCACCACCTCCAGGCGTCCACCGACGCGCGTGAAGCGGCGTGGTTCTCCGTCTGGGACACGCCGAAGCTCGCGTTCGACCACGCGGACGTGCTGTCCACCGCGCTGCAGCGGCTCAAGGGCAAGGTGCGCTACCAGCCCATCGGGTTTGAACTGCTGCCGCCCAAGTTCACGCTGTCGCAGCTCCAGCGGCTGTACGAGACGGTGCTGGAGCGCGAGCTCGACAAGCGCAACTTCCGCAAGAAGATCCTCGCCATGGACCTGCTGGAGGAACTGGACGAGGTGGAGCAGGACGTCTCCCACCGCGCCGCGCGCCTCTACCGGTTCGACCACAAGAAGTACAAACAGCTCGAGAAGGCCGGCTTCAACTTCGAGCTCTGAACACCCCCACCTCCCGCCACACCCATCGGCGCCCGCTGACAGGTTGTCCCACGTCGCCTTGACTTAGTGTCACATGGACACTATGTTGGTGTTGTAGATACACGAAGTCGGACGGCGTGGGGCCGTCCACTCGCCATCAGGTTCCGGGTCGTGCGAGCCCTTTTCGAGGGCCACGGGAGAGCCATGTCCACGCTGCCCTTCGATGTCGCGGTGGGTTCGGTGCAGGGGCGGGAGCACGCGCGCTCGGGGCGCAACAACCAGGACGCCGCCTGCGTCCGGGAGAGCGAGCACGGGCTGGTGGTGGTGGTGGCGGACGGGTGTGGCAGCCAGCCGTGCAGCGAGTTGGGGGCGCAGCTGGGCGTGCGGCGGCTGGCGCACGCGGCGCATGCGAGGCTGGCGCGGGGTGAGACTGTGGACGGCGCGGACTTCCTGACTGGGCTGCGCGCGGACCTGCTGGAGCTGATGGAGGGCCTGGCATCCACGCTGGGGCGGGACGTGCTGGGGGACCTGCTCTTCACGCTGGTGGGGGCGGTGATGACGCCGGCTCACACGCTCGTCTTCTCGTCGGGGGACGGGGTGTGGATGCTCAACGGCGAGGTGCACGCGCTGGGGCCGTTCCCGGGCAACGCGCCGCCGTATCTCGCGTATGCGCTGCTGCGCGGGGAGGACGTGCGGCTGGAGCGCCGGGCTCTGATGCCCACGGAGGACGTGCACGCGCTGCTGGTGGGCACGGACGGGGTGGGGGACCTGCTGGACCTGTCGCAGGCGCGGCTGCCGGAGCGCGATGAAGCGGTGGGCCCGCTGTCGCGCTTCTGGACGGAGGACCGGTACTTCACGAACCCGGACGCGGTGCGACGGCGGCTGGCTCAGCTCAATCGCGAGTCGGTGCGCGCGGACTTCGCGGAGCGGCGCCTGCTGCGCACGCCGGGGTTGCTGACGGACGACACCACGCTGGTGGTGCTGCGCCGCCGGATGGGGAGGGCGTGAGGCCATGGACGTCTGGCTGGAGGGAAAGAAGGTCCGGTTGGATCCGCAGCAGGCGCTGGGCAAGGGCGGCGAGGCGGATGTGTATGACCTGGGCGATGGCCGCGCGCTCAAGGTCTTCAAGCAGCCCCAGCACCCGGACTACCTGGGCCTGTTGCCCGAGCAGGCCGCGGCGAAGGCCCGGCTCGTGGAGCACCAGCGCAAGCTGCGCGCGTTTCCCTCGGGCCTTCCTGCGCGAGTGGTGACGCCGCAGGCCCTGGCCACGGACAAGAAGGGCGCGGAGGTGCTGGGCTATGCGATGCGCAAGCTGGACGGCGTGGAGTCGCTGCGCCGGTGGAGCGAGCCCTCGTTCCGGCGCGCGGGAGGCAAGGCCGCGGACGCGGTGACGGTGCTGGCGGGGCTGCACCGGGTGCTGGCGGCGGTGCACTCGGCGAGTGTGGTGGTGGGGGACTTCAATGACTTGAACGTGCTGACGGTGGGCACGGACGCGTACTTCATCGACGCGGACAGCTTCCAGTTCGGTCCCTACCTGTGCCCGGTGTTCACTGAGAAGTTCTTGGACCCGCTGAGGCTGGACGCGAGCGCGAGGACGCTGACGCCCGCGCGGCCGGCGACGGTGGAGAGCGATTGGTATGCCTTCGCCGTCACCGTGATGCAGTCGCTCCTGTGCGTGGGGCCGCAGGGCGGCATCCACAAGCCGAAGGCGCAGGCGGCTCGGCTGAACGCGGTGGGACGGATGCTCCAGCGCGTCACGGTGTTCCATCCGGACGTGCAGTACCCCAAGCCCGCGCTGCCTCGGGTCGCGCTGCCGGATGACCTGCTGCACCTGTTCCACCAGGTGTTCGTGGAGGACCGGCGCGGCGCGTTCCCGCTGCCGGTGCTGGAGGGACTTCGCTTCACGGTGTGCGCGTCGTGTGGCCTGGAGCACGCGCGGGCCGCGTGTCCCACGTGTCAGCCGCACGCGACGGTGGCGGCTACTCCGGTGTCGGCGGTGCGCGGGCAGGTGACGGCGAAGCGGACGTTCACGACCCGCGGCGTGATGGTGCACGCGAGCGCGGAGGACGGAGTGGTGCGCTTCGTCTACCACGCGGACGGCGCGTACCGGCGCGAGGACGGGCGCACGGTGATGCGCGGCGCGCTGGACCCGACGCTGCGCTGGGCGGTGCAGGGGGACGTGACGCTGCTGGGGCACAGGGGGCGCGTGGCGGTGTTCACGCCAGGCCGGGAGCAGGAGTTCATTGGCGTGGATGTCTGTGAAAACCGGCCGGTGTTCGCGGCCAATACCAGACACCGGTTCTGGGCGG